>PUMG01000080.1 GCA_003551265.1 Halovenus sp. | reverse complement strand
GCTCGTCGCCCTCGGCTGGACCCTTGAGGGACGGGTAACCGCCACAGAATCCCACGAGTCCGTGATGGAAGCGGAAGAACCAATGACGACAGAAGCGTCAGCCACAGAATCAACCGTGGCGGGAGTGTCGTCGACAGAACCAATCGCGACGGAAGCGTCAGTGACAGAACCAGCAGTGATGGAAGCAGCAGCGACAGAGAACAGCGC
Organism: Halovenus sp.; assembly: GCA_003551265.1. Taxonomy (GTDB): domain Archaea; phylum Halobacteriota; class Halobacteria; order Halobacteriales; family Haloarculaceae; genus Halovenus. The sequence goes on along the minus strand of PUMG01000080.1, from coordinate 9,590 downwards.
CTGGACGACAACCCTGAGGGCGTATCTCGAACTCACGAAGCCACGTCTGATGTGGTTGCTCTGTCTGCTGGCGCTGGCCGGAATCGCGCTCGCAACGACGACCGGAGCACGACCAGACGGTCTCGTTGTCGTCGCAACACTCGCGGGTGGTGTGCTGGCAATCGGTGCGAGCGGGACGTTCAATCACGTTGCAGAGCACGAGCGCGACCAGAAGATGGAGCGGACGGCAGACCGGCCACTGGCGACTGACCGGATACCGAAGCGAAACGCCGCAACCTTCGGGGTGCTGTTGCTCGCTCTCTCGATGGTCGTGATGGTCACGCTGGTCAACACCGTTGCTGCCGTGTTGACGCTGGTCGCCGTGGTGTATTACAGCGTGCTGTACACAGTGATTTTGAAACCGACGACGACGTGGAACATCGCGCTCGGCGGCGGTGCCGGTGCGCTTCCGGCAGTTATTGGATGGGCTGCAGTCACGGGCTCAGTTGGAGTTCCCGCGCTCGTGCTCGCAGGGCTGGTCGTCGTCTGGACGCCAGCACACTTTTACAACCTCGCAATCGTCTATCGCGACGACTACGCTCGCGCGGGGTATCCGATGTATCCCGTCGTCTCTGGCGTCCCGGCGGCCAGAAAACGCATCCTGATGATGCTCGGTGCGACGCTGCTGGCGACTGTGCTCTTGATGCTCGTGACTCCGCTCGGCTGGCTGTTCGCCATCTTGTCGGTCGTCGTCGGGGCCGTCTTCCTCGCCGCGTTCGTCACACAGTCTCGCCTCCGAACGGATACCGCAACCCTCCGGACGTTCCACGCCTCGAACGCCTATCTTGGCGTGGTGCTCCTCGGTATCGTCGTCGAGGCGCTTCTGGTGCTGTAGGGAGACGAACCGAACATGTGCGTGAAAACCACCACAGCCCTCCCAAGACAAATACCGACGTGAGTGTTCCATGAGCACAGACGCAACAGATATTTCGAGCGGCAAAGAGACGAGTGATGGCTCTCCGAGCGCTGACCCGGAAGACATCCCGATGATGCAGTGGCTGTACAACCGCATCTTCCTGGTGGCGATCGCCTCGCTCGTGTTCTTTTTCGTGGTCTACCTTGGCTGGGGGCTGGTCGACATCCTCTCGGTCCCATCGAGGTGACCAGAGATGACGAATCCACTCGACCCGCCGGAGGGCAACTGGTGGGACCAGGCGGTGAACAGACGCGAGGCGCTCTGGCTCGGCATCGCTGGCGTGTGGTCGCTGGGGATTTTCGGCTGGATGAGCGGGTTCACCCGCTTTGGCGACCAGAACCCCGTCGGCGAGACCTTCGAGGTCGAACCCGCTGAGTTCGAGGAGATGCTCGAGAGCTACCGAATGGACGCTGACTGGACCTCAGAGGCCGCAATCGAGGAACGCCGCGCACCCGAGGAGAACGAACAGGTACCACGAACCGGACGGCTCCGCGAGGAAGGCCAGGAAGACATCGACGGCCAGGGCACCGTCATCGTTCCACCCGGTGACTCTGTTTACATCATGGGGCGACAGTTCAACTGGGGTGGGCTGCCAGTCGTCCTCGAAGCCGGGAGAGAGTACGACATCCATCTCGGTGCCCGCGACGTCCAGCACGGTTTTTCGGTCCGGCCGGGTGACAGCCTCAGCCAGCAGATTAACCTGCAGATATTCCCCGACACCGAGTGGGTCGTTCCGATGACGTTCGAGGACGCGGACACCTACCACGTCATCTGCAACGAGTTCTGTGGTGAGGGCCACGCCGGAATGCACGGGGAGTTCTACGTCGTTGAGCCCGACGAGTACGACACGGTGGTGGGTGAGTGACGATGCTCGCAACGCTCAAAGGGCTGTTCGGAAACGACTACGACGAAGACGGCTTCCGGACCTGCTCGGTGACCGGCCTGCGGATACACCGCTCTGCGGAGGTCCACGTCAAACTGTTCGGTCTGACAGCCGTCATCGCGTTGGTCATCGGCGGTATCTTTGCACTGACGGTCGCGGCGACACGCTGGGAGGTTCTCGGACTCGTCGGCGAGTTCGACGGCTACTACCGCCACCTCAGCATGCACGCCTGGAACATCCTGATCTTCTGGATGGTGTTCATGGAGATTGCGATTCTCTACGTCGGCGGACCGATGGTACTCGGTCGCCGGTTGCCACTGACCAGCGTCGCCAAGGCTGGCTGGGGGCTGATGGTCGCCGGTGCGCTTGGTATCAACTACTTCATCTGGACGCTCAGCGGTGGCTCCGACGCCCCACTGCTGACGGCGTACGTTCCTCTCGACGTGCCCCCGGGCTTCTATGCGAGTGCACTCGTGTTCCTGGTTGGCGCAACCGTGGCGGCGCTTCCGTTTCTTGTCACCATCTGGCAGGAAAAGCGAGGGAACTGGAGTGCAACGCTGCCACTCGTAACCTTCGGTGCGTTCGTGACGTTCATCATCGCGGTCCAGGCTATCCTCGGCGGACTCGCTGCCTTTTCGTATGCACTCATCTGGCAGATCGGCATTATCGACTCGATAAACACCGGTATCTACCGGCAGCTGTACTGGATTATCGGTCACGGCTCTCAGCAGATAAACCTGCTCGCGATGATCACGGTCTGGTACTTCCTCACGCACGTCGTCGGTGGCGCAGTCGTCGTCTCCGAGAAGGTCTCACGGACGGCGTTCATCATGTACCTCTTTTTCATCAATCTCGGGGCAGCCCACCACCTGATGGTCGACCCCGGTCTCTCGGTCGGCTGGCGTATCTTCAACACCTCGTATGCGTTTTACGGCGCGGCGCTGGCCAGCATGATCCACGCCTTCGCCATCCCGGCAGGTCTCGAGGCTGGACGACGCCAGCGCGGACTCGGTGGCGGGCTGTTCGGCTGGCTCACCTCCGCTCCCTGGAAGAACCCGATATTCGCCTCGACCATCTTCAGCATCATCCTCTTCGGGTTCCTCGGCGGCATCAGCGGCGTGTTGATGGGCCAGCTCCAGCTCAACATGACCTGGCACAACACGTTTGCAACCGTCGGCCACTTCCACGCCACAGTCGCCCTGGGAACGACGCTGGCGTTCATGGGGCTGGTGTTTTTCGTCATCAAGACGATGTTCCGACGAAACCTCATCTCCGACAGACTCGCGCTCGTGGTTCCTTACGGCTACGCGGCAGCGATGGGCCTAGCGTCGTTGCTCATGATGTACGTCGGCATCCTCTACGGCGTCCCACGTCGAACGTCGGAGGTCGTCAGCAACATACCGGGCTCGGACTTCAGCCTCTCGGCGGCCGAACCGCTGTTTCTGGTGCTCGGCCCGATGACGATCCTTGCGATTCTCGTGGGCGTCGTGTTCGTCCTCGTTGCTGTCGGCTCGCTGCTCCTGGGTTCGCGGGCAGGCGAAGACGACGACGAAGCGTTGCTTCCCGAGGGCGGTCTCCAGCCCAACGGTGGTACGGAGTCTGTCCACGCCATCGAGATGCGCGGGACGTTCACGCTGTGTCTCATGTTCATGGCCACCTTCGTCCTGATGTACATCCTGAACTGGTTCCTGCTCACCCGTCTGTGGTCTATCGGTGCCTGAGCGCTCCCGGAGAGTAGCGAACCCCACTCCGTCTCGACCATCCGAATACACCCCAGCATACATTCACCGCACGATGACCTCGACAGTTCGACGATACGCACGACAGGCCTGGCGCGATTTGCTGAGCGTCTACTACGCCAACACCCCCATCTGGCGCTGGTTGAAAAGCGGTGCACTCGTCTTTTTCGGCTTCGGACTCTGGGCTGCAAGCGCGGTTGTCCACTCCGTCACCGAGTGGACCGTGATGCTGTATCTGATGGCGTACGGCATCTTGCTCATCTTCTGGGGTCCGTTCACCCACTTCGTCGTCGTGCCGGTGACGATTCGACTTCGGCGAAACGCAACGAGCCAGGTCGGGCGCATCTTCTCGCGGAACTCGGGGAAGATAAACCTCACTGTGTTTTTCGTGTGTGTGTTCGTGCTCGCGACGTTCGTGCCGGGGTTGATGATGCTCGAGTTCACCACTCCGTTCACTGGTGACGGACAGCCAACTGCAAGCGGTGAACTCGTCTGTGACCCTGGCGAGGAGGTCGTCACCTGCGAAATCGTCGATGCCCAGAATATCGACCACGTCGTGGTGCTGTCGGGTGGTGAAACCCTCAAAACGGTTGAAGCGCAACCGTTCGAGTTCGAGTTACAGCGTGAGGAACTGACCGAGACCCGGACTGGGTTGCGCTTCGAAGTCGAGTTCCGTGACAGCGACGGCACCACGCTCCAGCGGCTCGTCGAGCGCGTCAGTATCAGGAATTGAGACGCCAGCTGACGAACAGCCGCCAGGGGAGAAAGAACAGCAGCCCGAAGACGAGGTTGACGAGGAGGAAATCGGCAGGCATCCCTCCCGGAAAGTACGCCGTTGCGCGGATGAACCCACCAAGGAGCGATGCGCCGCTCCACCCGACGATGACCAGAACTGTCGTTCGGCCGTAGCGCTGCAGTTGCTCCGGTGAGAACAGGCCGACCAGTGGAGCGACGATGAGCCACGCGATGACGAACGGGGTCAGCACCATGACCGTATGTACCGGCAACTGCCAGAAGTAGTAGTGGTGTGTGTACTGGCCCACGGCGATGAACGCGAACAGGACGAGGAGGTCACCAGCGAGGACTGCAGGGACGAACCGGGAGTTCGGAACTCGTGAACGAACCAGCCGAACAGAGTGTGACGTTCGTGTCATCTGTTTCTATGTCACAGATGTTGATGAGTCGACCACTGCTGGTCAGTCGACGACGACTGCACCGATGTGTCCGATTCCCTGATGTGGGCCACACTGATAGAGGACGATGCCGGACTCATCGAACGTGTGGCTGAACTCGAAGCCCTCGTTCTCGATGCCGCTGTCGAACTCCTCGGGACCGTCGACGCTCTCCACCGAGTGTCCGTCGGAAACCCACGTCCAGGTAACCTCCGTCCCGGGGTCGACCTGAATTGCCGCTGGCTCGAACGCGTAATCCGGTCCGTTCGTCCCGTTGTCTATCGTGACTGAGGACTCCCCGGTGTAATCTTCGACCCCTTCGTAGGCGTTGGCGTCCGACATGTGGGCGGCGACCTCTTCTGGAGCGTCGTCGTCCGTGTCGTCATCGTCACCGAGACAGCCAGCGACTGCGATTGCAACTGCGACGCCACTCGCTTTCAGCACCTTCCGCCGATTGATGTCGAGTCCTGTCATTGTACTTTTTCCCTATCGGTGTCTACGAGCCTCCAGTTCGTACATTCGATGCCGTACATGTTCGATTGGTGGAATGTTATGGGGTGACACAGCACGGCCTGAGCTGTTGCCAGCCCACCGCTGGCCGGAAGGTCAGGACACTGACGGCTGAGAGGGTGTCAGTCCACTGCTGGCCGGAAAGGTCAGGATAGTGACGGCGGGGGAATCGTCAGAACACAGACCGCCGGGAGTTCGAGACGACGATGATGCTGCTCGCAGCCATCGCCAGCGCCGCAAATAGCGGGTTTATCATCCCCACGACGGCGAGAGGGATGGCGACTGCGTTGTAGAGGAACGCCCAGCAGATATTCTCGCGGATGCGCCGTCGGGTGCCATCCGCCAGGTCGAACACCGTCTCCACGGCGGTGAGATCGCTGTCTGTAACGACCACGTCGGCCGCGTCGATTGCGCCAGCAGTACCGTCTCCCAGCGCAATCCCCAGGTCGGCGGCCGCGAGCGCAGGCGCGTCGTTGGTTCCGTCGCCAACCATCACTGTCGTCCCGGTCGCCGACAGTCTCCGGACTGTCTCGACTTTGCCATCGGGCGGCACTCCCGCGAACACGCTGTCGACGGCCGAATGCTCACGGAAGCGGTCAGCACCGGTGCCTTCGTCACCCGTCAACACCGCAATCTTGCGGTCGGCGAACGCCTCGATGGCCGCCTGCCACTCCTCACGCTCGCGGTCACCGACAGCGATGACCCCTCTCGCCTGGTTACCCCATCCGACGACAACCGCGAGGTGTCCCTCGCCTTCGACCGTCTCGATTCGCCGCTGCAACGCCTCGGGAACGGCTCCGACGCGCTCTTCGATTAGTCCGGCCGTCCCGACGACGACTTCTTCGGAGTCGACCACCGCAGAGACACCCTCGCCGGGATAGCGCGTGAACTCCCGTGCTGTGGGCAGCATCGCTGCTGAATCGTCTGGTTTCGTTTTCACCGGATATTGACTCTCAACTGCGTCAGAGAGCGGTTCTGACGAACCTCGTGGGTCTTCGATCCACTCACCACCGTCAGAAAGTGGTTCTGACGAGATTCGCGCCTCTCCGAGTCGCTCACTGCGGTCAGAGAACGGCTCTGACGTACCTCGTGGCTCTCCGACCCACTCACCGCCGTCAGAAAGCGGCTCTGGCGAGGTTGCGGCGTCGAGAATCGCCTCGGCGGCCGGATGACTGGAGAAACGCTCGACTGCGGCCGCGAGCCGAAGCGTCCGGTCGTCACCGTGTACGTCGACGACGCTCATCTCACCCGACGTGAGCGTCCCCGTCTTGTCGAAGACGACGACATCCGCGTCGGGAGCGACCTCGAACACCGATTCGTTGGTGACGACGACTCCACGGTCGAGGGCGTCGCGCAATCCGGCGGAGATGGCGAGCGGCGTTGCAAGCCCCATCGCACAGGGACAGGAGACGACGAGGACGACCAGCCCTGCGAGCAATGCCGTCGCGACCGACGCTCCAATGGCCAGTTGCCAGACGGTGACTGTCACACCGAGAACTAACACGAGCGGGACGAACACGGTTGCGAGCGCATCGGCCAGTCGCTGAACGCCGGGCGTTGCACTCTGTATTTCCCACAGCGCGGTGGCGATGCGGTCGACAGTGCTCTCGACGCTCGGGCCAACAGCGACGACGAGTGCGTTGTCGGTCACGACCGAGCCACCGACGACCTCGTCGCCCGGTTCTTTCGTCACCGGAAGCGACTCTCCGGTGAGCACCGACTCGTCGACGGCTGCGAGCCCGTCGAGGACTGTTCCGTCGACCGGTATCCGTTCACCGGGTGCGACGACGAGTTCGTCACCTGGTTCGAGCTGGTCGATGTCGACCGTTTCCCGACCGCTCCCGGTGAGACGGGTTGCCTCCGTTTCGCGTGCAGCGGTGATGTCCGAGAGTCTCGACGTCGCTTGCGAGCGAATCGAATCCTCGTAGTAGCGGCCGAGCGTGACCACCATGATGACGGCCACGCTCACGTCGTAGTACAGGTGCGTGCTCCCAGTCGCCAGCGCAACCGTGCTGTAGCTGTACGCCGACAGCGCGGCCACCGCGAGCAGCAAGTCCATGTTCGGACGGCGTGTCCGAACCCCCATCCAGGCGCTCCGCAGGACTGGTGCGCCGGTGTAGAACAGCACGATGGTCGTGAGCACGCCGAGAATCGTTAGCGGGAGATAGACGCTCAACGACGTCGTCGAGTCGACCTCGAGGATTCCGGTCTCGATGCCGACGTAACTCGGATAGAGGTAGACGAAGTACCACGGCATAATCATCATCGAGAGAAAACCGCCTATCACGAGACGCTGTACTGTGTCGCGCTTCCGTGCGCGTGCGTGGGCGTCACCGCTCTCGCCCGGGTGTCGGAACTGATAGCCGTGAGCCGACACCAGCGCCGGTACGTGGTCTGCGTCGACCGTCTCGGGGTCGTAGCAAATGCGTGCAGTCTCGATGCCGTAGTTCGCATCGATCGCGTAGACGCCGTCGATGCTGTCTGCGCGAAGCGAGAGAAACGCCTCGCAGGTCGTACAGTGCATCCCGTCGACTGCGAGGTACACTGTCTCTGCACCCGGAGGAACGTCCTCTGAGGAGGTCGCTTCCTGCACCACCTGCGCCGTGTCTGCTGCGGGGGCGTTCTCGACGTCGTCGAGTGCCCGCGCAACTTCCAGACAGCCGCGACAACAGAACTCTCCCTCGACACCCGATGCTGTCACTGCCGGAGTGGGTGTCGCGAGATCACAGAGGTGGCAGCCGCTCATCACTGCAGTGTTCGTCTGCGACTCACCAAGTGCTGTGCCCGAACGTGTTCGGACTGCAGCACGAGCGACCGACATTCAGCGCCAGAAAATAACTATATAAATCTTTTGCAGGAGATGTTCGTACACCGTTCTTATGCTCTGAGAAGGCATCTCAGTGGCTTAGAATACGGTTTACGCTTCATATGGCTGGTCATTAAATAGACAGTCGTAAGGGAAACCATCATGACCGAAAACGCCCACACCAACCGACGGACGTTCGTCAAAGCAGCGGGTGCAGGCAGCGTTGCCTTCCTCGCTGGCTGTATCGGCCCGCTCAGTGAGAGTGAACCAGAAGAAGAACCAGAAGACGAGGGCGGACTCAATCCCGCAGAGGACCCAGATATCGAAACAATCGCTGGCGATCCGACAGACGTTCCCCCACCTGTCGACTGGGACGAGCCACGTCACCACGAACTCGAAATGGTGACCGAAGAGTACACTGCAGAGGTCGAACCCGGCGTCACAGCCCGGTTCATGACGTTCGATGGCCAGATTCCTGGCCCGATGATTCGGGTTCGTGAGGGTGACACAATCCACCTGACGTTCGACGTTCCCGACGACCTCAACGTCGACGTCCACAACGTCGACTTCCACGCCACGTACGGTCCCGGTGGCGGCGCAGTCGACACGACAATCGCACCCGGCGAGGGACCGGTCGAAATAGAGTTCCAGACGAAGTACCCCGGCGCACACATCTACCACTGCGCGCCAGGCGCACACGACCACCACATCGGGACAGGGATGTTCGGGACCATCCTCGTCGAACCCGAAGACGGTCTGCCGGAGGTCGACCGCGAGTTCTACTTCGGCCAGCACGAGCTGTACACGGATGGCGACACCGGCGAGGAGGGACACCACAGATGGGATAACGCTGGCGCACGAAGCGAGGACCCGACGTACGTCCTGTTCAACGGCGAGATGGGACGGTTCACTGGCGACGGCGAAGTCGGCCCGCTTCACGCCGAGACCGGCGAGACGGTTCGTGTGTTCTGGTGTAACGGCGGTCCCAACCACGTCTCCAGCCCGCACCCGATCGGGAACGTCTGGACGCGCTGGTACGACCACGGCGACGTCGTCAACGACCCAATGAAGTGGGTCGAGGGTGCGACCCTTGGCGCTGGCTTCGTCGGCTTCGGCGACATGGACCTGCCCGTACCCGGCCCGATACACCTCGTCGACCACTCCCTCACCCGGGTCGTCCAGAAGGGGCTGCTGGCGACCATTGACGTCGAAGGAGAACCAGACGAGGACATCTACAACCCCGACCCCTGAGCGCCGTCTACGCAGAAGTGACTGGAGACCAGCGGACTGAGAGACGGCCAGACCGGAGCATCGACCGATCGACGAATCGACGAACTGACGGACCGACGAATCGACAGACCGTCGAATCGTCCGAATCACGCAGAGACCGTCCAGAAACCAGAATCCATGACACCACACACATCACTCACACGACGGCGACTGCTCGTGACCGCCACAGGAGCGGCCGGTGTCGGTCTCGCAGGCTGTGTCGACGGTCTCCTGACCGACGATGGTGGCTCGGGCG
>PUMG01000088.1 GCA_003551265.1 Halovenus sp. | reverse complement strand
GACCGACGGGCAGGTATTCAGACGACTGCAACACTGCTTGGCCAGCGGCTGACGCTAGCGTACTGCGCGGGCTTCTGGTTACTCGCAGCGGTGTTGATGGCGCTGGTCCACCCGTTGCTGGGTGTTCCGTTTCTCGCCTATCCGCTATTCGTGGCACTCATCGCTGCCTTCTCAATCGATGTCGAGCGGGCGTACTGGTGGTTCCCCGTACTGAACACGCTCGTCGGTGCCGCGTTGACGATGGGTGCTATCTGGGAGTTGTTGTACGGTCTGTGACTCTCGAAAACAAGTGAGTCGTTAACTTTGCTCACTGAGTCTGTTGTACTGTGTTCGAAAGCTGGCGAGACACGAGGAGCAACAGAAGTGGTACAACTCTCCATCGAAACGTTCGCGTTCGCCTTCAGCAGAGACGGTGTTGCCACACTCGACGCACTCCGGGGCGAGTTCGACGTCATCAAACCGGGGCGACCACGACGACTCCTGAAGCAGTTGGACGTTGTAGCGCCGAACGTGCTCAATGGGGAAGTCGTCGCTGAACAGCGCTTCAATGTCGTCACTGGGAAGCACCGCCGTGCAAACGAGTGTCTCGTCCGCTGTTCGAAACGCGTACTCGACAGCCGGGTTCGACAGTAACTCCTCGTGGAGACGCGTACCAGAACCAGGCACACCCTGTATTGTCACGAGGACGGCCGTCCCTTCTCGTAACAGGCTTCGGTCGACGTCGACGGTGAACCTACGCAGTAGTCCAACCTCCTGCAGTCGGTCTATTCGGTCGGAAACAGCAGGTGCAGAGAGGTCGACTGTTGAGGCGATATCGCTGTACGGCCGTCTCCCGTCTTCGAGGAGGAGTCGAAGTATCTCTTTGTCCGTCTCGTCGAGTCCGCGCATGTCTGGACAGTCGTCACATCAGGGTATAGGGATTACTGTACGTCATCATAGATCTCTCGCTGTACGTCGTAGCGAGAATCTCTGTACAGGTATAATAATCCCTATAAAAACGTTTACTCGACGAGTTCGGCAGGCGGTTTGACGCGAATCGACTGCGCAATGTCGTCGGGAATCGAGACCGTCTCCTCGCCCGCTGGTGTGACAGTTACCAGTCCAATGGGGGCGACCTCCTCGATAACGAGTTCGGTTCCCGGGGTGATACCGGCATCTTTCAGGTAGTCGAGTTCCTCAGTGTTTCGGTCACGGACGCGCTGGACGACGACTCGCTCACCCTCGTCGTGTTCAGCCAGCGTGAGGTGTGAACTCTCCTCCAGCGGGTCGAGGGCGTCTGAGGGAATCGGGTCCCCGTGAGGGTCGACGTCGGGATTGTCGAGCATCTCTGCGACACGACGCTCGAACTCCTCGCTGATGTGGTGTTCGAGTCGGTCAGCTTCCTCGTGAACTTCCGCCCAGTCGTATCCGAGATGCTCGGCAAGATACGTTTCGAGCAGGCGATGATGTCTGAGCACTTCGAGCGCGACTGTCTCTCCTTCGGGTGTCAATTCGACTCCCGTGTACTTTTCGCGCTCGACGAATCCCCTCTCGGCGAGTTTTTCCATCATGCTCGTGACGGTTGGCGGCGTGACACCAACGTACTCCGCAATGCTGGAGGTCGAGACAGGTTCGCCCTCCGTCTCTTTGAGTTCGTATATCGCCTTGAGGTAGTCCTCCATTTTCGCACTCAGCATCCCTATGTGTTCTAGATTGCGTCTAAACCAAAAGTATAGCGTCTTCTCGACGAGTGCACGCTCGGGCCGAAAGTTTTTGAAGGGTATCGACCTACTCACTGGTATGAGAGACGACGAACGAGACGACCCCTTCGACGAGTTCATCAACGAAATCGAGCGGATGATGAACGAGATGATGGGTGGGGAAGCGGGCTTTCACTTCGAACAACGGGCGGAGAGCACTGTCGAAGCCGGACAGGACATCCACGTCGACGTCCACGAGAACGACGACGAAGTCCGTGTCATCGCAGACATCCCCGGTGTCAACAAAGATGACATCGACCTGAAATGCGATGGTCGAACTCTCCACCTTGATGCAGCGAGCGATACCCGCGACTACCGCCAGCGCATCTCACTTCCCTCACCGGTCGACGAACACTCCGCGAGTGCAACCTACAACAACGGCGTGCTGGAGGTCGTCTTCGAGCGCGATAGCGAGTCCACCAGCATCGACATCTGATACTGACGGTCGAACATCCTGCAGACTGTCTCCTCTCAGTCTGCTTCAGTCTGCTTCGATTCTCGTATCGGCTTCTGAACAGAGAATTCGTCGAGTCGAGCCCGAACCCGCTCGATAGAGGCTGGTTTTCCCGACACGTCGACGTGTGCTGACGTCCCTTCGTCGTCGTAGGTGACATCCACCTCGACACACTCGTCGTGTATCCACGAGAGGACGGACATCGTCTCGTCGGTGAGTGAAACAGTCGCTTCCAGCCGTTCGAGCGGTGACAGCACATCCAGAAGTGTCTGGGTTAGCGGGTCGAGACTCGCGTCGAAACGGGCGCTGAGAACGACGGGGTTCGGTGCGAGATCGGAAACGGTCTCGACTCGCTGCTGGCGCTCCTCGGAGGGGACGAGATCCGCCTTGTTGAACGCCGTGACGACCGGTGGTCGGTTCTCGCCAATCGTGTCGTGGACCGTTTCGAGCTTTCGGCGGAGTTCTGTCGGCGACTGGTCGAGGTCGGCCACGACAACCACCGCGTCCGCGTCTTCGACCGCAGTGAGTGTACTTCGAAACGACTCGACGAACCAGTGTGGCAGGTCGTCGACGAAGCCTACTGTGTCCGTTACCAGGAGGGGACGACCCTCGACTGTCGCCCGGCGGGTCGTCGTCTCCAGTGTTTTGAACAGTCGGTCTTCGATAGCTGCCGTCTCGTCGAGGTCGTCGTGGCGGTCTGTGTCGAGCGAGAGGTCGTCAGCGAGTCTTCGAAGCAGCGTCGACTTGCCTGCGTTGGTGTATCCGGCGAGTGCAACGAGGTCGAATCCGTCTTCCCGACGTCGCTGCTGGTGTTGTTCGGCGACCGATGGCAACTCAGCCAGTTGGCGTTCGAGTTCGTCGATTCGGTCGAGGAGGTCGTAGTAGGGCGTTCCACTCTCGGTGAACCGGTTGAGTGCGCCCTCGTCAGACTGCTCTCTCACCCGCGGCAGCCGATACCGCAGTCGGGCGAGTTCGACCTGGTGCTGTGCACGGCGTGTGCGTGCCTGCCGAGCGAAGATTTCGAGCACGACCCGGTGGCGGTCGATGACGTGTGCCCCGAGTTCCGCTTCGAGGTTGACCGTCTGTCGCGGCGTGAGTTCACCGTCGACGACGACCGTCTCAGCACCGGTCGCCTCGACCAGCTCGGCGATCTCTTCGACCTTTCCGGCACCGAACTCTGTGCCGGGGTCACGTGGTCTCGTCTGTGTAACTTCGCCGAGAACGCGTGCGCCTGCGGCCTCGGTCAGTCTACGTATCTCTTCTGTGTCCGGTTCGTCGTTTGTGCGTTGTGTGATGATTGCCGTCTGTAACATCGGTTTGTGACGGCTGCGCTGGTCGAAAACGGTGCCACCCCAGCAGCACGGAGCCGTCGCTGGGGGTGTGTCGAACAGACGGGTGTCGACGGCTGTCCGACTGCCCGGCAGCCCGAGGAAGACCCGGACAGCCTGTCGACCCCGTTAGAACGAGGAGAGGACCATACTGACGCATACTTTCCAATCAAGCTACAAAATACTTTCCCTTCGCTCATGCTGGCGGCGGAAAATCCTCCAGGATGTTCACCGACAGTATAACCACAGTGACTTTGAGCCTCGCGCACGGAGAACAGAACAATGACCGCGACCGTCGAGTTGTCCCAGCGGGAGGCCTGGCTAGTAGCAGTCAGACCACAGACGCTCCCAGCTGGCGCAGCGCCCGTCCTCGTTGGCATCGGACTGGCCGGTGCCGATGGCGTCTTCGAGTTCTGGCCCGCGTTCGCGGCGCTCGTCGGTGCCCTGCTCATCCAGGTTGGGACGAACTTTGCGAACGATTACTACGATGCCGTCAAGGGTGCCGACACAGAAGACCGCGAAGGATTCACGCGAGTGACTGCTGGTGGTCTCATCGAGCCGAGACGAGTCAGACAGGCTATGATTGCAACCTACGCGCTTGCACTCGTGGTGGGCGTCTCGCTGGTATACGTGGGAGGTCTCCCCATCGTGATCGTCGGTCTCTCTAGCATCCTCGCGGGGTTACTCTACACGGGTGGCCCCTACCCGTATGGCTACTACGGACTCGGTGACCTGTTCGTGTTCGTCTACTTCGGTCTGGTAGCCGTCGCCGGGACGTACTACGTTCAGGCGGTCGCCGCTCTCGACGTGGGGGTATTCCCGCTGTGGATTCCGGACGGAACAGTTACTGCTGGCGCAGTGCTCGGTGGCGTCGCTGCTGGCGCACTCGCCACTGCCATTCTGGTCGTCAATAACATCCGTGACCGTGAGACCGACCAGCAAGCAGGCAAGCGGACGCTCGCCGTCCTCGTGGGCTATCGCTACTCCCGGATAGAGTTTCTTGCTCTCCTCACCAGTGCGTACGCCGTCCCGGTCGTCCTCTGGCTGGGGTTCGGGTACACACCGCTCGTTCTACTCACGTTGCTCTCGTTGCCGCTGGCAGTCCGGGTGTCTCGTGTCGTCTGCACCCGGACGGATGGTGACAACCTCAACCCTGCACTCAAGCGCACCGGACAGTTGCTGGCCCTCTACGCGGTGTTGCTTACCGTCGGCCTCGTCGCTGGCGGGGTGGTCACGTGATAGAGCGCGAGCCGTTCCGTGTTCGCCTGGCCGAACCGATACACACTGCCCACGGGACGATTCACGAGCGCGAAGGCTTCCTCGTGAGCGTTCACTACGACGGCCACTACGGAGTCGGTGAAGCCACACCACTGCCAGGCTGGACGGAATCGTACGAAGAGTGCCGACAGGCGCTTGACCGTGCAGAGGCGATCGCTGGCGAACTCGACTGGGGAATGGCGCTCGCCAAAATTGACGCCCCTGCTGCTCGCCACGCGCTCTCTCTCGCGTTTGTCGAGAGCCGGGCCCGAAAGCAGGACCTCCCGGTCTACCAGTCACTCGGTGGCGAACGCCAGGTCGAATCAGTCCCCGTCAACGCCACAGTGGGGGCGGGAACGTCGCCAGCACAGACCGCACATCGAGCACGCGAGCTGGTTGCCGAGGGCTTCCGGACGCTCAAACTCAAGGTTGGGACGAACGGTCTCGAAGACGATGTCGAACGGGTTCGAAGCGTTCGTGATGCTGTTGGAGACGATATCGGTATCCGGGTCGACGCCAACGGCTCGTGGACGCTCGAACAGGCCAAACAGGTCGTCGAGGCGCTCGGTGCACTCGGCGTCGAGTACGTCGAACAGCCGCTCCCGAAAGCGGACCTTGATGGCCACGCACAGTTGCGCGAAGCGACAGGAACTGAACAGCGAGAAAGAGGGGTCGAGATTGCGCTGGACGAGTCGCTTCTGGCTTACACAGTCGATGACGTCATCCAGACGGATGCAGCAGACGTGGCCGTGTTGAAACCGATGGTTCTCGGCGGACCGGACAGAACGCTCGAGGCGGCCAGACGGTTCCAGGAGGCGGGAATAGACCCGGTTCTTTCGACCACGTTCGATGCTGTCGTCGCCCGTACTGGCGCAGTCCACGTCGCGGCGAGTATCCCCCAGGTTCGATCGTGTGGGCTGGCGACAGCGAGCGTACTCGAAACCGACCTTGCCTCCGACCCGGCACCAGTACGTAACGGACAGATAACAGTCCCACAGTCGAGTGGACTTGGACTTCCGGAGCGACTGTAGTATGGACGGAGAGGAATACACTAGAGTTTCGAGACCGACTCACTGGCCAGACAGGGACCCCCTCACGATTCGGGCAGAGACGACTCCAGAGAGACTGGCACTGCTCGAAATCGAAACTGGGTCGAGGTGGACCTGTCAGGAGCTTTCAGAACACGTTGATGTGGTCGCGGCTGAACTCTCTGAGCGCGTGGCACCATCTGATTCGAGGACAGGACGGCGGCGAGTAGGCTACCTCCTCGAACCCGGACCCGAGTTCGTCGCGACCCTCTATGCAATCTGGCGACTGGGGTGGTCGGCGGTCGGACTCCACACTGGACTCGCGCCGGGTGAATTCGATAGTCACGTCGATGCGGCTGAACTCGATGCAGTCGTGTGCGAGTCTGGAACCGAAACACTCGCAACGACGGCAGACTGTGACACCGTTGCGGTCGAGTCGATTCTCGAACAGGCTGACGTGGACATGGACAGTCCTGGTTCGAATCCGACGGTGTCTCATTCCGAGCCAGCAACGTGGAATCCCGACGATACGGCTTTGATACTGTTCACCTCTGGGACGACCGATGAGCCGAAAGGTGTTCAACTGACGTTCGGGAACCTCCTCGCCAGTGCAACAGCGTCGGCGTTCCGTCTCGGGGTCGACCCGGACGACCGCTGGCTGTGTTGTCTCCCCGTTTCGCACATGGGCGGTTTCGCACCAGCCGTCAGATCCGTGCTGTACGGAACGACGCTCGCCGTCCAGCGAGAGTTCAGCGCGAGTGCAACCGCCAGCGCGCTCGACGCCCACGAGATTTCACAGGTCTCGCTCGTTCCGACACAGCTCAAGCGACTGCTCGACGCCGGGTGGACGCCGGAGGCGTCGCTTCGGACAGTCTTGCTCGGTGGTGCCCCAGCAACCCGGTCGCTGCTCGAACGGGCCGATGATGTGGGCGTTCCGGTGTATCCGACGTACGGAATGACAGAAGCAGCGTCACAGATTGCGACCGCCAGACCGGACGTGTGGCGTGCCAACCCCGGGACAGTCGGTCGTCCGCTGGTTTGCACCGATGTGACGATTCTCGACGGCGACAGCCCGGTTCGTCCGGGTGAACACGGCGAAATTGTCGTCGAGGGACCGACCGTGACCCCGGGGTATCTGGAGTCAGCACAGACACGCGAATCGTTCAGCAAACACGGATTTCACACGGGTGACGTCGGCTATCGGGACGAGGATGGGCGGCTCTGGGTCACCGGACGGCTTGACGAGGTGCTCATCACAGGTGGTGAACTTGTCTGTCCCATAGACGTGGCTAACGTTATCGTGACACACGAAGCGGTCGACGACGCTGCCGTGGTCGGACTACCTGACGAGGAGTGGGGTCAGCGGGTGGCTGCACTGGTTGTTGCGAACGAGAAGCGGGTGGGCGAGGGTGATCTCACACTGTACTGTCGTGACCGACTCTCGTCGTTCAAGGTTCCGAAACAGTTCGTGTTTACAGAGGAGATTCCGCGAACGGCATCGGGAACAGTGAACCGAGAGGCTGCACGGGCGCTGTTCGAGATGGTGTGAGTACTCAATCGTTCGGTCAATCGTACAACTGGTCTGCAATCGTGTTGCGGAGAATCTCACTCGTTCCCTCGTAGATCTCGTTGAGTTTGGCGTCCCGGTAGAATCGCTCGGCAGGAAAGTCTTTGGTGTAGCCGTAGCCGCCGTGAATCTGAATGCCCTCGTTGGCGACCTCGCGT
Source organism: Halovenus sp. (assembly GCA_003551265.1). Classification (GTDB taxonomy): domain Archaea; phylum Halobacteriota; class Halobacteria; order Halobacteriales; family Haloarculaceae; genus Halovenus. Next base: position 2,297 of record PUMG01000088.1, on the reverse strand, counting down.
GAGACCTCCGAGGCGTAGAGTTTGGCCTGTGCGGCCTCCTTGATGAACTGCTCACCGCGCATCTTCTTATCCGCTGCGAGATGCATGAGTAACCGGGCTGCCTGGACTTTGGTATCCATGTCCGCAAGTTTGTGCTGAATCGCCTGGAACTCGCTGATGGGCTGGTCGAACTGCTCGCGTTCCTGGGCGTATGCGAGCGCCTCATCCAGCGCAGCCTGTGCGATTCCGACTCCTCTGGCGGCAATCGTGATGCGACCGCCGTTGAGTGTCTTCAGTGCCTGAATCAGTCCCTGGTTCTCCTCGCCGAGACGGCGGGTTTTGGGAACTCGAAGTCCGTCGAAGCGCAACTCCGCAGTCGGACATCCCTTGTCTCCGAGTTTGTGCTCCGTTCCCTCGACGATGAACCCCTCGTCTTCGCCCGGTCGAACGATGAACGAGGAGATTCCTCTGCCGCCTGCTTCCGGGGCCGTCTTGGCGAAGACGACGACCGTCTGTGCGACTGACCCGTTCGAAATCCAGAGTTTGCTTCCGTCGATGACGTACTCGTCGCCGTCGCGTGTGGCGACTGTCTCCATCGACGGAACGTCGCTCCCCGCACCCGCCTCAGAAAGTGCAAACGCGCCGACCTCCCGACCCTCGGCGAGCGGGACGAGATACTCCTCTTTCTGTGTCTCGTTACCGAACTCGTAGATCATGTTGCACGCCAGCGAGATGTGTGCGGCGACGACCGTCCCGAGACCACCACTGCCGCGCGAAATCTCTGCGAGCGCCATCGCATAGGAGTGATAGTCGAGCCCTGCACCCCCGTACTCGACGGGGATGGGCATTCCCATGAGTCCGAGTTCGGCCATCTGCTCGACGAGGTCCCACGGAAACTCGTCGGTCTCGTCGATCTCTGCGGCGCGTGGCTGTATCTCCTCGTCCGCAAACTCCGCAACCATCTCCCGTATCTGGCGCTGCTCCGTCGTGAGGCTGAAATCCATGTGAGCAGGTACTCGCTGGCAGTGTATAAAACGACACTATCTGGTGGTTGGACAGAACGAACCGGGGTGGGTTTTATACCTCGAGATGCTCTTTGATTAGAAGTGCATGAAACGGAGAAGCGTTCTATCGGCAGCTCTCGTTCCTGTCTTTTTTTCAGCGGGGTGCATATCGCCGTTCACAGATAGTGACGAACCACTGTCAGGAGAACTCGAGTGTGATGACAGCGACAAACCAACACCCTCTGTCGAGCAAGGAGTCGAACAGCATGGCGAGTATGATAGTCTTGGTTCTGCTCGATATCCGGACCCACCAGAGCAGTGGAGTGAAGACACGGCTGAACGGTTTGTCAGTGAGTATGAAACGAGCTATCAACAGAACTCGCTTGCTCAACGATTCGAAGAACGGCTACTCGAGGTAACACTGACCACCCAGGAACAGAACCTCATTATATCGACTGGAAACCGGTATACAGTTAGCTTTGACTATATGTTGATGTTCGATTATATTGATGACCAGGGTGAACTGGTGAGCACTGACGCATTCCCCGAGGCAGTCGTGTATTCTGTCGGTTCGACAGCCGTAGTGCGTGCCACCTCATCACATGAATTTAATATCACTGACGAGGTGTTGGATGACTCGCCGGATTCACTCGAAGAAGGAACGGTTCTCGAGTGCTTCGATGAGTGATGTCGTCATTCGCAAGAAAGCGCGCGGCGAGGGATTTGAGCGTGCAGCGAGGGATTTGAACCCGATGCAAATCCTCGCTGTCGCTCGGATTTCCGTGGTTCAAATCCCTCTTGGGCGGTTTTCACTGCTCACTGCCGTTTGCAGGAAAACGCGCGGCGAGGGATTTGAACCCGATGCAAACGCTCACATCCGTTCGCGTTTGCGTGATTCAAATCCTCGCGTGCGCTTTCGCTCCTCACGTCCGTTCGTCGCAGAAAGCGCGCGGCGAGGGATTTGAACCCCCGACCTTCTGGTCCGGAACCAGACGTTCTGTCCGCTGAACTAGCCGCGCTCGCCTGAACGTACTCGCTCGCCCGGAATAACCATTATCATCCGTCACCAGTCCGATTCCACTTCCAGACGACCCACCCCACCAGTACCACAGTCCCTGCCATCATCACCGTCCCCGCACGCGGTACCGCCTCTGTCCAGGCATCGACTACGAGCAGACCGAGAAGCCCAACAACCCCAAACAACATCACCCGAACATCTCTCACGAGTTCTGCCTCCTCTTTTGCTGACAACTGACCACGGCGATAGCCTGAAATCAATCCCTGCCCACCGTCCCGGCCGATTGCCCAGGCGAT
>PUMG01000303.1 GCA_003551265.1 Halovenus sp. | reverse complement strand
CTCGACACGCTCGTGCTCCGGGCGGATGAGCCCATCCTTCGACGAAACGCACACCTCGAAAACGTCCCTGGGTTCCCGGCGGGCGTCAACTCCAGACTGTTCCTCGAGATGACCGGCGAACAGGCCGATAGAAACGGCTGTGACCGTCGAGACGGGAGGGTCACCCGAGTCTCCGAAGGTGAAAGCGGGCTTCTCGTCGAGACGAGCGACGAGAGTGCATTCTGGGCGCGTTACGTTCTCTGCACCTCGTGGGCTGATACGGACTATCTCGAAGGTCTCGAGAACGTCGGACTGATGAAGCGGGGAAGCAAGACATACATCGACGTAGACGACGATGGCTGGACGGGCATCGATGGACTCTACGCTGCGGGTCGCATTGCAGGCAAACCACACCAGACAGTCGTCGCTGCTGGCGACGGGGCACGTGTCGCGCTAACTATCATCCACGACTCTGACGTGCCGTTCTATCAGGACTGGGTTGTCCCCGAGAATTACTTCACTGGCCGAGGGCGGGACGTCCCGCCAGGGTGTGAAGAGATCGACGAGGACGAGCGAAGACAGCGCGAGCGTGAGTCGATGGAAGTGATGCAGACGTACTTCAGCAATCCACATCCCGACGAACCAACACAGCACCCGAGCGTCCGCGAGGAGTGAACACGACGCGTTCGTCGAATCGAGTGGATCATTCTCACCGAGACAGGGACAGACACTTAAATACCAACGCGAAACTAAGAGGAGGTATGGGACTACTAACACGCCTCAAAATGGGACTCGTCCTGACGAAGGACAGCTTGCTCGTCATGCGACACAATCCGAAGCTGTTTCTGTTTCCAATCGTCAGCGGCGTTGCTGGACTGGCGTTTCTCGTGGTCTTTCTCGGCGTGACGTTCGGGCTGATGGCTGTCACACCTGAAGGCGGTGCACTGGTCGGTTTATTCCTCATCTATCTCGTGTTGACGTTCGTCTCGTCGTTCTTTACCGCAGGACTGGTTCACCAGACGCGAGAGGTGCTGGCGGGTAACGAAGCCTCGCTCAAACAGGGGCTCGGCGCGGCGTGGGAGGTCAAAGGTCCGCTGTTCGTCTGGTCGCTCATCGCTGCGACCGTCGGGCTGGTCATTAACGCCATCGAGAACTCAGACTCACGGATTGCCCGGACGTTCGGTCTGATTTTCGGACTGGCCTGGACCGTGATGACGTTCTTCGTCATCCCCTCTATCGTCTTCGAGAAGTCCTCGGCGACGGGGATGTTCAAAGACAGCGCCGGGACGTTCAAACAGACGTGGGGAGAGACACCGATCAGCCTTGCAGGCATCAACATCGTCTCGTTCCTCGTGGTTCTGCCGTTCGCTCTCCCCGGTGTGTACCTCTTCAGCATCGGAGTCGTCCTCGGTGGTGCTGCACTCGTGCTCACTGGTATCTTGCTCTCGTTCCTCGTCGGCCAGACGCTCCAGGGGGTCGTCAAGACGACGCTATACCTCTACGCAAAAGAGGGCAAACGACCTGCGGAGTTCGACGACGTTGATTTCGATGGACTGGCACGCGACAGCCCCGGAAGCACTGCACGGAGTCGCCCATCGTACGGCGGGTTCCAGTGACCAACAGAGACGAGTAAACTACTCAGCCGGGTTCGTGAGCCAGGTTTCGTGGAGGTCCAGCCACCTGACACCACCAGGTGCTTGCGGGTCTTCCTGAAAGAGCACCGTGCTGATTCGCCCTGTCTGCTCCGCCCTGTTGTCTTGCCACTCCTCGTACCGGACGGTCGCACAGCGTCCGTGCTGATGAATCATCTCGACGTGGCGGATATCGATGTCGAACTCGTCGAGGGAGTTGCGGCTGTACGACGTGCGAATCCCCTCCAGCACCTCCGTTCGGCTGCGTCGCTCTCCATCCGGTGGTATCATCTCGAAGTCGGGGGCGAGCGCCTGCTCCAGTCGCTTGAACTGCTCCCGTGGGATTGATCCTGCGTACCACTCGACGAAAAACTCGTGAAGCGCCACAATCTCGTCCTCACAGGTCGAAAACGAAGGCATATTGTGTCTTTATCGAGGTCTGAGAAAACTGTGACGGACGGTTCTCCGGGCCACTCGTCCAGAATCAGCCAAGCCACTCGTCCAGAATGAGCGGTCTCGGCGAATTCCGTATCGTGGCTTGCTTCGGGCGTGCTCAGCCAAGCCACTCGTCCAGAATTAGCCTCGTCTTCGTGCTCATCACCTCATCAAGTTCGCGTGCGCGTGAAATCAACCCGTTGAGACCGCGAGTATCTGTCGTGTCGACGACTAACACGATGTCTTCCTCTCCCGAGACCTGCCAGACGAAATCGACCTGCTCCCATTCAGCCATCCGTTCGGTGAGGCCACCGGTGTGAACGTCGACGTCGACCGTTATCTCTATCATCGCCTTGACGTTTCCGGTCCGTGTTGCGACAGTGAACCGTTCGATAATCCCTGAATCGACCATCCGCTCGACACGGTTGCGGATGGTCCCCTCAGAGGTACCGACCTCGTCGGCAATCTCGGTATACGGTGTGCGGGCGTCCCGCCGGAGGATGTCCAGTATCTCGCGGTCGAGTTCGTCCATCGAGATGTGTACGTTCCGCCGGTCGGTACTTGAACGCTACGAATTTCGTAACTCATCTTCGAAAGCAACGCTTATCAGGGGTTCTTTCATACGCATCTCGTAATGACTGACGCCTACGTCGCCATAGAGGGTGGACGTGTCATCGAAGCTCGGACGCGCTCGCCGGGGAGGACTCGCGGCGAGCTGGTGTTCACGACCGCTTACACGGGATACGAAGAGAGTCTCACCGACCCCAGCTACGAGGAGCAACTGCTCACGTTCTCGTATCCGCTCATCGGGAACTACGGCGTCCGTGAGGAGCGATTCGAGTCCGACCGCGTCCACCCACGGGGTGTCCTCGCACGGGAACTGACCGACGACATCGCCGACTGGCTTCGTGAGGAAGGAGTTCCTGCCGTCGACCACCTCGACACCCGCCAGCTTGTCACCGAGATTCGTGACGAGGGTGCGATGAAAACCGGCATCGCTGCCGGTCCTGACGCAACGCGGGCCGACGCCCTTGCAGAACTGGAGCAGTGTAACCACATGTCCGAGCACATCGATATCGGCGCACGTGTCTCGGTTGCTGAGCCGACCGTCCACAACGCAGAGGGTGACGGTCCACGGGTCGCGCTCGTCGACTGCGGGGCGAAGGCGTCCATCATCGATTCGCTGGTCGCGCGCGATGCAGTCGTCCACCAGCTCCCCTACGACACCACAACCAGTACGGTCGAGTCGGTGGACCCTGACGTGCTGTTCATCTCGAACGGACCGGGCGACCCGGAGAACTTTGAACAGGCTGGAGAGGTCGTCGAAGCGTTCGTCGGAGAACTCCCGCTGGCAGGTATCTGCCTCGGCCAGCAGGTCGTGGCAAACGCCCTCGGCGGGCGAACCGAGAAGATGGAGTTCGGGCACCGCGGTGTTAACCAACCGGTCCGCGACCGTCGTAGTGGACAGGTCGTCATGACCACCCAGAACCACGGCTACACCGTCGCAGACCCGGGTGATGTCCTCGACATTACACAGGTGAATGTGAATGACGGAACTCCGGAAGGACTCGACAACGACGACCTGAACATTGTCACCCGCCAGTATCACCCCGAAGCGAACCCGGGACCGCACGACTCTCTCTCATTTTTCGACGATGTTGTCGAGATGGGACAGCAGCGAATCTGATAAATATATATGTCTGTTGTCCGTGAAACCGAACTATGGACAGACGCACATTTATCGCACTGACAGCAGTGGTCCCCCTGGCAGGGTGTCTCGGCAGCGACCCGATAGTCGACGAACTGCTTGAAGCAGGTGAGAGCACGACGTTCGAGGCTGACGCGGGAGACGAACTTGACGTGACTGTTGCCTCCGGTGATGATGGCGTCGTTGCGAGTATTGAACACACCAGCGGGGACGGTGAACGATGGGAGTGGGAACTCGGTGCTGACGAAGAAGAAAGCGGTGTCATCGAGATTGGCCAGGACGGTGAGCACGTCGTCGCCGTCGAAGATGGCTCTGCGTTCATTACAGTTGAGTAGCCTGCGACTGGGAGTGTGAAAACGGAAAGGAAAGCCGCCACGCGGGAAAAAGCGCGTGACGGCTTGCCGCCCTGAATTGGTCCCCGCTGACGCTTCGGCCCTCCAGACGAAGCGTCATTTGACTCTAAGTAGGTGCAGAATTATAAATGTAATGGGTCCAGCGACGTCATGTCAGCGACGGAAGATGCGTGTGTTAACGACCGACCCACTCACATATGTTCTTCTTCGAGTACCCACCCCAGTGCCCGTCTGTAGTAGGTGAACATCTGTCTGACCCCCTCGTGGCTCATCTCCTCGGATTCAAGCTGGTCGCGGAGGAACTCGTACTGTTCTCGAATCTCGCTCTCGTCTCTCATACCTCAGCGTTGGTCTCCAGCGGCCAAAACGTTTCGAGAGTCACACCAACGATATTTTGAGCGTCTGTAACTTACCGTCACATCAATGGACAGACGGCAACTCCTCGCTGCAGTTGCGGGGGCAGGAACGCTCGTTCTTGCCGGTTGTCTCGGCGACGAGGGAGAGACGCCAAGCAACGACGCTGGTGACGGGGGTGGTAACTCTGCTGCGACCGATGAGACGAGACTCGTCGAGGATGAGGAGTTTCCACCGGTCGACGAGCCAGCGTCAGCACCAGCCGAGGCGCTGTGTGGCGTGTGTAACATGACTCCAGCCGACTACCCACACGCCAACGCGCAGGCTGCCCACGAGAACGAGGCTCGGCAGTTCTTCTGCAGCCCCGGTTGTCTCGTGACGTACGCCGTCGCCACCGACCAGCTCGCAGAGACCGATTCGCCGCTCGCAACGATGTGGGCGCGTGATGCCGACCACGAGGGGCTGGTCGTCGCCACGGAACTCTACTGGGTGCTGGACACCGACGTCGACCGTGGTATCGACCCGATGCGCAATCCACTCCCGTACGAGAACCGTGACGACGCAGCGGAGTGGGTGAAGACGTACGACGACCTCTCGGAGGACGACATCGTCGCCTTCGAGGATATTACGCTGGCAGACGCCGAGGAGTACCGGGCGTTCTACATTGGATGAGAGATATTCGGAGATACTTTCAGTCATAACCGTCAACGGCTACGTATGGAACGAGCACTCGTGGTCATCGAGCCGAAAGAGGCAACGAAAGAGTTGGTTTCTGAGGCCGGGACGCTAGCAGCCGGGGTCGGCGCAGAGCTGTTGCTCTTGCACGTTACAACTGAGGAGGAGTTTCAGAGTCGAAAGAACTCGCTCGAAAAGATCGGTGATTTCGATACGGACTACGGCATCGACAACGCTCAGCGGGGAGCCGAGCAGTTTGCACACAAAATCGGCAAAGACGTGCTCGACGATACTGTCGAGTTTTCGTCACTGGGTCGAATTGGAGACCCACAGCGGACGATACTTCGGACTGCGGATGAATTCGATGTCGACCATCTGTTCATCCACGGCAAGCAACGCTCGCCCGCTGGCAAAGCGGTGTTCGGTGACCTCGCCCAGGCACTCATCCTCGAGTTCGACGGTCCCGTGACTGTCACGACGAGCAAAGAAGAGTAAGACAATCGGTTCGATTCTTTCATACCCCTCGGCGACAACGACCAAGCAGTGTCACGACGGGAACTGTTCGGTTCGCTCCTGGCGATGGTCTTTCTGGTCAACCTCGCACGCCTCATCTTCGCCCCGCTGGTCCAGCCTGCGGCCGCCGACTTCGACGTGACGGCCGCTTCGCTCGGAGTCGTCGCCAGCGCCGCGTGGCTCGGCAGCGCTTCGCCACGGCTGCCGACGGGCTATCTCCTGACCCGCTTTCCCCGTCACTACATCGTCGCTGCGACCGGGACGTTGCTCGTGTTCACCTCCCTGTTCACCGCTTTCTCGCAGTCGGTCACACACCTGACGGTCGGTGCGTTCCTGATGGGCATCTCCAGTGGGATGTACTTCATCGCGGCGAACCCGCTGGTGAGCGAACTGTTCCCAAACCGAGTCGGTTCGGCCATCGGTATCCACGGGATGTGGAGCCAGGTGGCTGCCGTTGGCGCACCGCTTTTCGTGAGCGCGATACTGCTCGTCGGCGACTGGCGGACAACGTTCGTCCTCATCTCTGCGCTCGCAGCGATTTCGACAGTGGCCTTGCTGCTTGCAGCGCGCCGAACTGACCTCCCTGATGCAGGTGGCGCAGACCGAAGTTTACTCAGTGCCGGGAGAGCGCAGTGGCGTCTCATCCTCACTGGAATCATCCTCATCGGTGCGGCAGGCTTCCTGTGGAACGCGCTGTTTAACCTGTACGGAGACTACCTCGACGTCGCGAAGGGTATCGACGCCTCGACTGGACGACTGTTGCTCTCGCTCATGTTCGCGGCCGGACTGCCCGCGTTTCTCGTCACAGGTCGCCTCGCAGACAGGGTGTCGAACGTTCCGCTGATACTGGCTATCATCGGGAGCTTCTCGGTTCTGGTGTTCGCACTGACGCTCGTAGAACACTTCGTCGCTGTCGTCGTTCTCAGTCTCGCCATCGGATACGTCATCCACTCGCTGTTTCCCGCCATCGACACCTACATGCTGTCGTCGCTGCCAGACCACCACCGTGGAAGCGCCTACGCCCTGTACTCTGCGACAATGATGCTTATCCAGGCATTTGGTTCGGGGAGCGTCGGTATCGCTGTCGACGGTGGTCTCGACTACGACGTTGCCTTCCAGTCGCTCACCCTCGTCGTTGCACTCGTCACCGTCGCTATGTTGGTACTGTACCGCGGTGGTCGCCTTCCGACTGGTGGTGCTCCGGGAACCATTCTGGATGGGTCAAAGGCTGACGATTGATTACTGCTCCCAGTACTCCGGTTCGTTCCCCGGCTTCCACTTGATGGAACAGCCTCTGGACGGGGCGAACTCGTCAGTAATCTCTCCGCCGTCGAGGAGTGTCTCGATGTGACGCTTCATCTCGCGGTCGGTCACCTCGTCGTCCGGATTAGGTGCGTCATCGAGACGACCGTGGTAGACGAGTCGGAACTCTCCGTCATCGTTTTTGAACAGGAACGGGTCGGGAGTACACTGGGCGCCGTAAGCGGCGGCCACCTCCTGTGACTCGTCGTGAAGGTAGGCGTCCCACTGAATCGTTCCATCTTCGACACGCTCGACCATCGTCTCGAAGTCGTCTTCGGGGTACTCCTCGGCGTCGTTGGGGTTGATGCCGACGACTGCAACCTCCTCGAAGGCTTCGGTCAGCCGGTTCATCTCGTCGAACTTCGCTTTGGCGTACGGGCAGTGGTTGCACGTGAACACGACGAGCAACGCTTCGCTGTCTCCGAACGACGAGAGTGAGTACGTCTCACCGTCGACCCCCGACAGTTCGAAATCGGGTGCCACATCGCCTGCTGTCAGTACGTCTTCTGATTCGAGTTCGACCATAGCGACTGTTTTGACTGAGACCTCCTTATACTGTCGGACGAAAACCCTGTGGACGTTCGCCCGCCAGTATCTGACTGTGCGTCGGTGTGTCCGGGCGCTCTGACGGGACATCCGTCCCGTTCTTCGTGCCCTCTGTTACGTGGAGTGTCAGGAACGTGGCTCACAGAAATGTGAAAAACGCGTACGGGACGAGAAAGAGAACGAGTGTCATGACTGCGAGAATCAGAAGGTAGCCGAAAACAGTGCCGAAGGCAGTGAAAAACGACGGGTGGTTGAACGGTTCTGGGAATTCCATACGCTGGGTTTCGACCGATTAGACTTAATTCTGGCGGGCGACAATACGCGGGTTTTCGTCCGACAGTCTCACCCTTTGATGTTACACACCGGATACATCCGGGCGACACGGTCACCGATGCCGAGCGCATCGGAGACGCTTACGACCTCGTCGACATCCTTGTAGACGCCCGGCGCTTCCTCGGCGATTGTCGCACCACTTTCAGCTTTGACGTATATCTGGTTCTGCTGGCGGAGGTCCTCACGCACGTCCTCGCCCCAGTACTCGCGCTTTGCCTGCGTTCGCGACATCAGCCGACCCGCGCCGTGAGCGGTCGACCCGAACGTCTCTGAGAGGGAGTTCTCGCCGCCGCGCAGCACGTAACTCCCAACCCCCATACTTCCCGGAATCAACACCGGCTGGCCGACGTCACGATAGGCAGGCGGAAGTTCCGGGCGACCGGCGGGAAACGCCCGCGTCGCTCCTTTGCGGTGGACGTACAACTCGCGCTGTTCGGTATCGACCGCCTCCGAACCGATTGCAGAGCGTCCCTCTTCGTCGACGCCAACCTCGTGGACTTCCTTCTTGGCGATGTTGTGGGCCACGTCGTAGAGCAGTTCCATCTCCATTGCCTGCCAGGACTGGTCGAACACCTCTTCGAACACCCGCCGGGTCTGGTGCATGATGAGCTGACGGTTGACCCACGCGAAGTTGATAGCCGCACACATCGCGCCGTAGTAGTCATCTGCAAGCTGTGAGCTCGCGGGTGCTGCTGCGAGTTCCTTGTCCGGCAACTGATTCAGCAACCCCTGATGGCTCCGCTCGATGTCGCGCAGGTAGTTCGTACACACCTGATGGCCCAGTCCGCGCGACCCACAGTGGATGAGTACGACTATCTGGTCGGGTGTCAGCCCGAACTCGCTGGCGACGTGCTCGTCGTAGATGTCCGTCACTCGCTGGACTTCGAGGAAGTGGTTGCCACTGCCCAGACTGCCAACCTGGTTGCGACCGCGGTCTTTCGCCTTCTGTGATACCTTCGAGGGGTCTGCCTCGGGTCGGAATCCTTCATCCTCGCAGTGAGCCAGGTCGGATTCGACGCCGTAACCAGCCTCAACCGCCCACTCGACACCGTGTTCGAGAATCTTCTCAACTGGCGCGTTCTTGATGACGCCACCGCCACCGAGACCCGTCGGGACTGCTTCGAACAGCTCCTCGACAAGTTCGGTTTCGTGACCCACGATGTCGGGATACGTCAGGTTCGTCTTCAGCAACCGTACTCCGCAGTTGGAGACGACGAACTCGTCTGCAAGGAAGTTGTGTGCTTCGTGTGCAACACCGATGTCGTACACCGTCTTTCTTCCTGCCGGTTCGATGGCCGCGATTTCCGTCTCGACAGTGAGATTCTTGGTGACCTCACAGGCCTCACAGAACGCCTCAAAGCTCCCTGTTGTAACGTTTCCTGTAGTAGCTCCTTGAGATATCCCACCGTCAGCCAGCATCGTCGCTTCGGTGGAGACTCTCTCTTGACGGGCACGTTCACGCTCGTTGCGCTTGAGATACTGAATCGCCGCGACGGCTGCTTGCTGTTTATCTCTGTTGTAGCGATACCCGACTGTGGAGAAAAAGCGGATGAGATTCTCGCTGTCGTTTTTCACTCCAACTCGAAGCCGAATAACGTCAGTTTCACTGTCGGAGTCTGTCTCGAACGCTTCGATGCTGTTCGTCTCGATACCGACATCCGCCAGGAACTGTGTGAGGTCCTCGAAGAAGCGACGTCCAGCAGCTGCAGTGTCGACCGAGCGGTTCTGTGACACACTGGGGCAGCAGAGACTCGTACCCTGCTGTGTCGCCGGTGCGCTCATCTCGGCTCCGAAGTAGGCAGAGTAGTACAGCGCTTTCTGCCAGTTCGTGAGATGTTCGAAGTACCACGGCGTCTCGAAGCCAGACGTGAGTTTCTTCCCGACCGGCGCACCGAGTTTCTGTAACACCAGTCTCAACACCCTGGCTGTCGTCTTATCGCTGTACTCGCTGTACTCGCTGTACTCGCTGTACTCGCTGTACTCGCTGTACTCGCTGTACTCGCTGTACTCGCTGT
>PUMG01000014.1 GCA_003551265.1 Halovenus sp. | reverse complement strand
CATCGTCCGTTTGAGGTCGTCCCGCCGGTCGTCGGGAATGGCGAGTTTGACGCGGGCGGTGCGTTTCAATGCTACATACCACATGTGGCCGCCTGATATTCTAAATGTTCGGGAGTTGGCCGGCCACCGAACGCCGGTTGCGGAACAGAGCGTACGCGATTCCCGCCCGCCGTGAACGGCGGGACCCCCTCGCTGTTGAAAGGTGGTGTATCTATGCCGACAGTCGACCCCTCGCCACAGGACTTTCGTGACCTGATGATGGCGGACGAACCGGGATTCGAGGAGGTGCTGACCTGCGTCTTCGGAATCCAGAGCCACGAGGCGCGGACGTACCAGACGCTGCTCGAACAGCCCGGCAGCACCGTCGAAGAGCTGGCCGCCGAACTCGACCGGGACCGGAGCAACGTCAACCGGTCGCTGTCGACGCTCCGTGAGAAAGAACTGGCCAGCCGTGAGCGCCGACTACTCGATGGCGGCGGTCACGTCTATCAGTACTCTCCGACGGCGCTTCCCGAAGCCCGGGAGCTGATGCACGAGACACTCGATGCGTGGGCAGAGTACGTCCACAGCCGTATCGACGAGTTCGCCGAGGAGTGAGTCGCCGTCACGACCGCACCACTCGCTCAATTTTCAACAGAGTTTCAACGGATTTGGAACGAACTTGAGGTGAACTTTGATAAATGATTATACGTATGACACTAGGTACCTCCAAGTATGCAGAGAGTACATTTCGTGTTGCTCGTACTGTCGATAGTCGGTGTTGTCGTTGCCGGCGTCGGTATGACAGCAGCAGACTCGGCAGTAGATGACGACATTTCGGACAGCCTCACGCTCGAAAATACGACCGATGGACCGACCGTCTACGTCGGCTCCCGGAACGGAAGTGTGTACGCGCTCGATACGGGAGAAGATGAGCTGGAGGAACGCTGGGAGTTCCAGACTCACGGGGCGATATCGACGGCACCGATTGTCGCCGACGGAACCGTCTACGTCGGTAGTTCAAACACATCCACAGGGACGATGTACGCACTCAACGCCTCGACAGGTGCTCTCGAGTGGGAGGTCGGTGGATTCTATCAGCCTGTGGGTGATAACGTGCCTGCGTCGCCGACGATAGTCGACGACGTAGTGTACATCGGCACACCGAACGGACAAGGATCTGGAGCCGTGCGTGCGCTCGATACCGAAACCGGCGACGAGATGTGGAACTCCAGTGACATCGGGCAGGTGTACACATCACCAAATGTGGTCGAAGGGACAGTCTACGTCGGTGCGGATGGCGGACTGGACAACCGCTCGCTCTACGCACTCGAAGCCGAAACCGGTGATATCGAATGGGAGTACGACGAAGTGTACGACGTTGGCTCCTCGCCGACCTGGGACAACGGCACAGTGTACGTCGGCGAAGGAACGGCCGGTGCAGAGAACAAATATCTCCACGCAGTGGACGCCGACACAGGGACACAGCAGTGGACGTTCGATATGGCAGTCGACGACCAGTCTCCCACTGTATCCGACGGAACCGTCTACATCGCCGACTCGGCGCTGTACGCAGTCGACGCCAGAACTGGGGAGAAAGAGTGGAGTCGTGAGCCAGGAGACGTCGGGGAGTCGTTCGGTTCACCGACCCTCTACAACGGGACGGTGTACGCCGGTACCGACGAGGGACACGGTTCCGGTCAGAACCTCCATGCAGTCGACGCGGAGACAGGTGACCTGGTCTGGGTGAACAACCAGCTAGACGGCGACCTCGATAGAACACCGACCGGCCACGACGGAGTTGTCTACGCCGGGGCCGGGAGTTCAGACGGGTATCTGTACGGAGTAGACGCCGACACCGGCGATACTCTCTTCACGTTCAACACGTCCGCAACGGGGACTGGTTCAGCCGAACTTGGTGCACCGACCGTCGTGGAGACACCAGGCGAGGACAGCATCGGCACTCGAATCCAGCAGGGTGTGCTCGGACACACAGAAGCGTTTCCACACACGAGCGACATTGTGGGTGTCGTGACCGACATCGATAACAATCTGCTCGAAGACGCAACAGTCGACCTCTTCGAGTGGTCACGGACCGTTTCGACTGGTAGTGACGGGACGTACCATCTCTCAGTCGATGGTGGAACCTACACACTCGAATCAACAGCGTTCGGATACGAGAGCGAGACCGAGACAGTTACCCTCTCCAGTGAGGAGACAGTCGAGCAGAACTTCTCACTTGAGGAAGCCTCTGACGTCGCGGTGCTCGACGCCCAGCTAACGTCAGTGCTGGCGAAGAGGTAGAGACGGAACTCGACGTCGTCAACACCGACACATTGACCGTCGAGAACCTCGGTACTGCCACGGGAGTTGACCTCTCGGTCGATGGTGAGTCCGCTGACTTCGGCGAGAGCGTCTCTGTCGACGATGGCACTGTCGACGTCACTGTCGAGACGAGTGAGAACACGACGGGGACTGTCGAACTCGAACACACCGTCGCTGGAGTGGGTGAGGAAACGACCGTAGCGACCGGGTCGACCGACGTGTCCAGTCACCTCGTTCGCATCGGCATCGTCGAAGACGACGAGACCTGGGGAAGCGAGTGGGCTGACGCTATCGAGGACAAACTCCCGTCGCTATCCGACGGTGACTACGACGTCGAAGCTGTCACCTCCAACGATATCCTCCCCGACGTAGACGCCCACGATGCCTATTACGTCCACTCGCTGGACTCCGAGAACGAGGAGTCGTGGTTCAACGCCACCGAAACTGTCGCCACGGTGTACTCCATGCACGGTGTTGGTAGTCCGAACACGCTCGAACAGCGTTCGGACACTATCGGTGACCCCGAGAGCGTCACGGCGGCACTAAACATCTACACCTGGTACGTCGAGGACGAGCATCCGATATTCGACGGTGTTGCCGACCCGGGTGACGAGATAGACACACGTGACGACAGCGGTACCGGTGGATACTACACGACAACAGAGTCCGACCTGCTCGCCGGAGTGGGTCTCGACGACGAAGACGGTGGTGTCGGTCTCGATTACGACCGACAGGACGTGCTGCTGGCCCCCCTCGGTGCTACCGACGATTTCGAACCGGGAGACCACACTGACGACGCGCTCGACATCCTCGGTAACGCCGTCGCCTACTTCGCCCACGACGCCGGTGTCGAAGGCGAGGTAACCGACACTGACGGCGAGGCACTTCAGAACGCGACCGTCGACGTCACCGACGAGAGAGCCCACACGACGACGGACGACGACGGGAACTATCAGTTACCCCTCGAACCAGACACCTACACGCTCGAAGCCTCGGCCTTTGGTTACGAGTCCACGACCGAGACGGTCACTGTAACGGATGGGGAGACCGTCGAACAGGAGTTCGCGCTCGACGACGTGGTCGACGTTACGGTCCTCGAAGACCAGGACGACCAGCAGTCCACGGGTAGTCCCGTCGAGACTGTTCTCGAAGTCGCCAACACCGACACGGTGACCGTCGAGAACGTCGGCAGCCTCACGACTGGACTGGCCCTCTCGGTCGACGGTGAGCCTGTGGACTTCGGCGAGGAGGTCTCCGTCGACGACGGCATCGTCGACGTTGTCGTCGAAACCGAGAACGGAACCGACGGAACGGTCGAACTCGAGCACACCGTGGGTGGAGTCGGCGGAGAGAAGACGGTGACGACCGGGCCGACAACAGTCTTCGACAATCACGTCTCCGTCGGTGTCGTCGACGACTTCTCCGACACAGGGGGTCAACAGTGGGTCGACGCGCTCGACGACACGCTCGAAGACCGATTCGAGGTCGAACACGTCACTTCCGGCGACGCACTCGATGACCTCGACGAGTACGATGTCTACTTCGTCCACGAGTTCCACCACGACAGCGACGTCAGCACCTGGTTCGACGAGACGGACGACGTCGGCACAGTCTACACCGCCCAGCGGTTGGGTCCCGACACGCTCGGAGAGCGCTCAGACACCATCGGCGACCCCGACGAGGTGAAATCCGATTCGGGTCTGGTGAGCTGGACGCTCACGACCGACCATCCAATCTTCACCGACGCTGGTGAGCAGGGTGACGAAATTCTGGTCCACACGAACGATAACGAATACGGTGCCTCGTTCGTCGGTACCGACGGCGACGTGCTGGCAGAAGCAGAGGACGGAAACGACGCTATTGCCATCGATGAAGCGCGCGAGGACATCCTGCTGACGACGCTCGGCCACAGAGTCACCCGCGTCGGGGTCAGTGACCACACCGACGAGGCGGTCACGATACTCGCGAACTCGCTCCAGTATCTCGGCGATGAGCGCCCGGGGACTGTCGAAGGTGATGTGACGGACGAGCACGGTGACGCAGTCGAGAATGCTACCGTCGACGTCGTCGACGAGCTCCAGCAGACGACGACCGACGCAGACGGCAGCTACGAACTGACGATCGGGAGCGGTGAGCACACGGTCGAAGCCTCAGCGTTCGGCTACGACACTGCTGCAGAGACGGTCACTGTCTCCGAAGGCGAGACCGTCGAGCAGAGCTTCGAACTCGACGCCGCTCCCGGTGTGAGCGTGATCGATGACCAGCCGTCGACACACACCGCCGGGGACGACTTCGGTCTCACGCTCGAAGCCGTCAACGCAGACACGCTGACCGTCGAGAACGTCGGCACTCTCACGACGGGACTGAATCTCTCGGTCGACGACGAAGATGTCGACTTCGGTGAGAACGTCTCCGTCGACGACGGGGTCGTCAACGTGACCGTGACAACGTCCGCGAACGCCACCGGCACAGTCGAACTCGAACACACCCTGGCCGGCCTGGATGACACCGTCGAGGTGACGACCGGACCGACCGACATCATCGAGAACCTCGTTCGGGTCGGTGTCGTCGAAGACGACGAGAGCGAGTCCTGGGGAGAAAACTGGGCAGCAGAACTCGAATCCAGGCTCGTGGACGTCGTCGCAAACGACGAGCTAGCGACACTCGCGTGGACTCCCGACAGCGAGACAGTGTACGAGGCTGAGCACGTCCGCTCGGGGGACGCGCTGGCTGACCTGGAGACCTACGACGGGTACTTCGTCCACGGGCTGAACGAGAGCAACGAGCAGGAGTGGTTCAACGAGACTGACGACGTCGGAGCGGTGTACACGGCACAGTTACACGGACCGGAGACGCTCGGGCAGCGGTCGAACGTGCTGGGCGACCCTGACGACATAACCAGAGACAACGAACTCGATGTCTGGCACGTCGAGGCGGAACACCCGCTCTTTGCGGGTGTCGCCAGCCCCGGTGAGGCAGTCGATATTTTCAACACTATTCACATCACGGTTGGCGCATCGTTCACTGGAACCGGCGCCGAAGTGCTGGCTGACGCAGACGATGGGAACAACGCTATCGCTATCGACGACGACAGCGCAGACGTCTTCCTGACGAGCGTCGGTTCGGGAGCCCATGAGTATCGATCCGGTCCCAGTGTGGACGACCACACCGAGGAAGCACTCGACGTGCTCGCCAACGCCGTCGTCTACAGCATCGAATACGGTGCTGGCGTCGAGGGAGAGGTGACCGACGAGGACGGGAACGCAGTCGAAGGAGCAACCGTCGACGTTCTCGACGAATCCGTCGACACGGTGACCGACGCTGACGGCAAGTACGAGTTGCTGGTTGAATCCGGCACTCACACGCTCGAAGCATCGCTGTTTGGCTTCGATACCGTCTCCGAGACGGTAACTGTCTCCGAGGACGAGGTCGTCGAGCAGGACTTCGAACTCGCCGAGAGAGTCGACGCTGACGTCCTTGAGGACCAGCCAACGAAGATGCAGGCTGGCGGGGAGTTCGAACTGCTTCTGGAGGCCATCAACGCCGACGCGCTGACGGTCGACAACGTCGGGAACCTCACGGCGGGACTGAATCTCTCGGTCGACGGTGAGGACGCTGACTTCGGCGAGAGCGTTCCCATCGACGACGGCGATGTCGAGGTAACAGTCGAGACGAGTGAGAACACGACGGGCACTGTCGAACTCGAACACACAGTCGAGGGAGTTGGTGACGATACCGAAACGACGACAGGGTCGACCGACGTGTTCGAGGAGCTCCACACTATCGGCGTCGTGGAAGACGACTTCCACGACCGCGGTGATGCATGGGCGGTGGCACTCGCTGACGAACTGGATGGTCCCTACGAGGTCGAACATGTCACTTCCGACGACGTTCTGAGCGACGACAGTGTGAACGCACCAGAGGACGCCTACGACACCTACTTCGTCCACGGACTGGATGAGGATAACGAGGCCGCGTGGTTCAACGAAACTGACGGCGTCTCGACGGTGTACACTGCCCGACTGAGCGGACCGGAGACACTCGTTCAGCGTTCGGAGACGGTCGGTGATCCGGGTCTCGTTACCGAGACTACCGGCCTGACGAGCTGGCACATTACCGACTCGCATCCGATTTTCGAGGGTGTTGGCAACCCTGGAGACGAAGTGACCGTCTACGAGGATGACCTCACCACCGGTGGTACCTCGTTCGCCGCCACAAGTGCCGATGTCGTGGCGGAAGCGAATGACGGTGACCACGCCATCGCTGTCGACGAGTTCCGGCAGGATGTCCTCCTGACGACGCTCGGCAGTTCTGCCCTCGTAGAGCCTGCCAACCACACTGACGATGCGATGGCGGTTCTCGCCAACGCGGTCACTCACTTTGTCGATACAGAGGACTCGACGGTCGAGGGAACGGTAACCAGTGCAGAGGGTGAGCCTATCGCGGACGCGACGGTCGAAGTCGTCGGCGAGTCGAAGCAAGTGAGTACCGACGAGGACGGTACCTACGAAATCTCGATGGGTTCGGGTGAGTACTCACTCGAACTGACCGCCGAGGGCTTCGAGAATGCCAGCGAGATGGTCCCGGTGGCTGTCGAGTCCACCGTCGAGCAGGCGTTCGAACTTGCGCCCGAACACGATGTCGGTGACGTCCAGGAAACCGGCGAGGTGACCATCGTCGACGCCGTGTTCATCCAGCAACACCTCGCCAACATGGAGCCCGAACCGTTCGACCCGACGATTGCAGACGTCGAGCGCACTGGTGAGGTGACCATCGTCGACGCTGTGTTGATTCAGCAGTATCTCGCCAACCTCATCGACCCCGGTAGTGCCGAGGTCGACAGCGTCGACACGCCCGAGACGGTCGACAGCGACGGTATGGATGTGACGGTCACGGTCGACAACCCTGGTGGGATGGGCGTCCTCCAGAACGTCGAACACCGGATCGCCAAAGACGAGGACGATCTCGGTGAACACGCCACCAGGGCCATCGACGTCGTCGACCTCGCTCCCGAGAGCAATACCGAACTGACAGTTACTGTCGATACTGCAACCCTCACACCCGGCACCTACTACTACGAGGTCGTCACCGACGATGACAGCGAGGTCGTGACCATCGAGGTCGCAGACTGACAGCAGCGGTTGCGGCCCGGGACCGCCTCATTTTTGCCCGCTGGCGTTCGAGTGCAGACAATGCTCGACCTCGACCCCACTGCGGATCCACCGGACTGTGCTGCCGATGGCGTCTGGCTCACGTGTATTGACTGTGCCGAACAGTTTGCGCCGTTCGACGAGATTCGCTACACCTGCGACGACTGTGATGGCCTGCTCGAAGTCCGGTACGCCAACCTGCCGACGTTCGACGACTTCGAGGGACGCGGCGTCTGGCGCTACGCCGACGCGCTCCCGTTCGACAGCGGCGTCTCCCTTCCCGAAGGCGATACACCCCTTCACGACGTGCCGCGACTGGAATCGGACGTGGGAGTCGAGCGCTTGCGAATCAAACACGAAGGCATGAACCCCACGGGAAGTTTCAAAGACCGGGGGATGACGGTGGGCGTTCGAGTTGCAACGGAGATGGGTGTCGACAGACTGGCGTGTGCCTCCACCGGAAACACGAGTGCGGCCCTCGCCGCCTACGGTGCCCGGGCGGGACTCGAAACGCTCGTGCTCTTGCCTCGCGGGAAAGTCGCCGCCGGAAAGGTCGCCCAGGCCAGTCTCCACGGCGCGCGCATCCTCGAAGTCGACGGGAACTTCGACACCTGTCTCGACATCGTCCAGGATCTCGCCAGCCTCGGTGAAGCGTACCTGCTGAACTCGCTCAACCCGTTTCGACTGGAGGGTCAGAAGACCATCGGGCTGGAGATTCTCGAGCAGTTCCGCGACGAAGAAGGAACGCTCCCCGATAGAATCGTCCTTCCGGTGGGCAATGCGGGCAACACCGCAGCGCTGTATAAGTGCTTTCGCGAATTGGAGGCGAGCGGCGCACTCGACCCAGATGACGTTCCAGCGCTCACGGGCGTGCAGGCCGAAGGTGCCGCACCGATGGTCGAAGCAGTCGAACAGGGTCGAACGGAGACACGGCGCTGGGACTCGGTCGAGACGCGAGCGACAGCCATCCGAATCGGGAACCCCGTCAACGCTCCCAAGGCGCTTCCCGGCATCCACGCAACCGGCGGGACTGCAGTGGCAGTCTCTGATGCGGAGATACAGCGCGCACAGCGCGAACTGGCCGAGGAGGGCGTCGGGGTCGAACCGGCATCAGCCGCGTCAGTCGCAGGTCTTCGGGTGCTCCGCGAGCGTGGTGTGGTTTCGGCAGACGAGCGTGTGGTCTGTCTCACCACTGGCCACCTCCTGAAAGACCCGGATGCGGCCGCCGAAGCCGGGAAAGACGCTGAACCCGTCCCTGGAACGACCGACGCCGTACTCGAACATCTCGGGACGTGACTGACGGACGAAATTCGCGATAGTACATTCCCAGCACCTACCCAAGAATTTCTTGAACTCGGTCAACCGGCGCATAGTATCCTCGTACCTCCTTCCACACAGCCAGGCATTCGTTTGCGGTATCAATGGTAATGACACCAGCTCTAACTCCCAGAACGAGTATCCCGACAGAGCCGGTTACCCGTACATCGTAGTCGGCAGCGAGTCGTCGAGCGGCAAGATCATCGGTTGCGAGTATGCCACCGTACTCGATGGCTCCGAGGAGAGATTCCGCCTCTCCTTCATCGAGACGTCGATGAATCTCGGATGCGATGTTGTCTTCACGATGATTGACGTCAAGTAAATCGATATCGTCACCGAGATGGTCAAGCGCATTAGTGAGAAATTCGTACTTTTGCTCACATCCTCGCTCAAGTTCCTTGCGAACTGCTGGCACAGCGACCGGATGATCCAGGATTGCTACGAGATGGCCGATTGTGCTACTACTCGCGAAATTACTGAGCACTGTCGCGTCGAGAACAACGGGTTGAGTGAGCGCCTCCGACATCTGCAGTGTTACTCCAGATTGAGGGCAGAGTCAACTTCGTCCTGTAGTTCGTCGGCAGAGCGGGGTCCGTACAATGCCGTGAACCCAGCGTCTTCAAGGAGTTCCTCAAACTTCCACCGAGTCATCCCGACGTTCTCGGCAGCCTTTCCGAGGGAGATGTCTCCGAGAACGTACTGCCCGATTGCAGTTGCGAGTTCGTCGTCTCCGGGATTTCGAGTGGCTTCAGTAGCCATGTATGTCACGTTCTTCGTGCTCGACTAATATAAAGAGCGAGGAGAAAATCGGTCTCGTCGTCAACAAGAGCGAGTCCGAGTCATCAACTCGCCTGCACGAGAACAACCCTTCCGGCGAATATTTACTAATGTTTACTTATTATAGATGGAATTCTCGTCGACAGAAACAATCAGCCCCGTCTCGACAGACTCAACGGTCACATCGACGCCGAACTCATCGAGAAGTTCGAGACTCGTCTCGACGTGGTCGGTTCGCTCGGGAATCCGCACCGTGCCGCCCGCGAGTGCGAGCAGAATCAACAACTGGTCGGCGACGTG
>PUMG01000239.1 GCA_003551265.1 Halovenus sp. | reverse complement strand
TACAACCTGCGTGACCTGTTCGTCGGCAGCGAGGGGACACTCGGCGTCGTGACGCGTGCAACACTCTCGCTCGCTGGCCGTCCAGCGCAGATCAGGGGTGGACGAGCCATCTTCGAGACGCTCGAAGACGCGGTGAGTGCCATCACCGACGTGCGTACGTCAGGGGTCGACGTGGCGAAACTCGAGCTGATAGACGCCGAATCCGCCCGTATCTCGAACGCCTACACCGGTACCGACCTGCCAGATGCACCGATGGTGTTTCTCGAGTTCCACGCCGACCACCACATCGAGGACGAGGTCGACTTCTGTGCGTCGGTTCTCGACGCCCACGACCCGCTGACGTTCGACATCGCCGACGACCAGCGGATGGACGACCTCTGGGATGCGCGCAAGCAACTGGCCTACGCCCTCGGTGAGTACCGCCCGGAGTTACGGCCCCTTCACGCCGGAGACGTCACAGTTCCTCTCAGCGAGTACGGAGGACTCGTCACGTACGCCAAAGAACTCGGCCGCGAACACGACCTGTACGTCGCCTGTTTCGGTCACGCCGGTGACGGCAACCTCCACTACTCGGTACTCGTCAACCCTGACGACGCAGAACACGTGGAGACGGGACAGTCGGTGTACGCTGCCCTCGTCGAACGAGCTATCGAAGTTGGCGGGACGGCGACCGGCGAACACGGTATCGGCCGGGGCAAACGCGAGTTCCTCGTCCGCGAACACGGAGAGGCGACCGTCGAGGCGATGCGTGCAATCAAACGTGCACTCGACCCGACGGATACACTCAATCCCGGCAAAATCTTCCCGGAGACTCTCGACGGTGGTCGCATACGGAGTGAGACAGATGATGGTCATACCTCGGAAGAAACCGACGGTGGTCACGTTCAACGGGAAACCGACGACCAGTGAACGCTCTTCCATCGAAACATTTTTGTCACGAACGCTACACCTGCACTCAGGTACCATACAGATGGCTGATACTACGAATCCGGTCTTGATCCGTCGGCGGTTTCTCCAGACGACTGCTGGAGCGCTCGCGGGCGGAGCACTCGTCACAACTGCATTGGCAAGTGAACACGATGTCGACGTTTCTTTCGGCAGCGCGACCGCAGCACCGGGAGAGTCCATCGATATTCCACTCGACATCGACCCCGCGAACGACCCCGACGCCGAGGTCGGAGCGTACGACATCGAACTCACCTACGACGACAGCGTGCTCTCGTTCGTCGAGGCCAATGGTGTCGACCTCGCAGACCCCACGGTAAGCGAACCCGAGGATGGAACGGTCGTTGCGACCGCAACGGGAACGACTGGAACGGTTGTCCCACTCACAGCGGCG
Source organism: Halovenus sp. (assembly GCA_003551265.1). Classification (GTDB taxonomy): domain Archaea; phylum Halobacteriota; class Halobacteria; order Halobacteriales; family Haloarculaceae; genus Halovenus. The sequence continues at coordinate 8,540 of PUMG01000239.1, read as the reverse complement.
ACGTTCACGTTCGACGTCGAGAGCGACGCAGATGGAGGGGACACCGCCGACATCGAACTGGTCGACGCGGAGTCGGAGTTCACAGACCCGGTAAACGACGTAACGTTCGAATCACAGAGCGGAACGGTCACCGTCGCGGACGGTCCGTTTTTCGACGTCACGATAACGGAGACGAACGAACCAGTCGACGAAGGAAGCAACCTCCTCGTCTTCATCGCCGTCGAGAACACTGGCAGTGACTCGGACACACAGACGGTCGAACTGCTCGACTTCGGTGGGGAGACCGTCGACAGCGAGACGATAACGCTCACTGCGGGTGAGACCGAGGCCACGGGGCTGAACTGGGAGACGGAGTCCGGAGATGCAGGCGTGGGCGAGGTGACTGTCGAGAGTGACGACGACGACGCGAGTAAGACCGTCGAGATTGTAGAAGTTCCGGATGTGCGGGCGACAATGCCAGACGCAACCGGCAAACCCGGTGAGGAGGTACTTCTTCCGTTTGCGGTCGCTGGCAAAGGCGACGACGATGCCGAAGTAGGCGCGTACGACATCGAGTTTATCTACGACGAGAGCATCCTGTCGTTCGTGGAGCTAGTGGGTCAGGACCTGCCCGACCCCACGGTCAGCGAACCCGAGCCAGGAACCATCAAAGCGACAGCGTCCGACAACGAGGGTGTGCCCGTCTCGATGACTGCTGCACTGTTTACGTTCGAACTCGACGAGGATGCCGAAGACGAGGAGACGGCAACCGTTGAGTTCGTGCCGGACGAATCCGAACTCACAGATCCTGTCGATGAAGTCACAGCGGAGTTCGACGATGGAACCATCACAGTACAGGAGTCTGTCCCGATCGTCGAGTTCCGGGTGGGCGATGCCACCACGAGTGGTGATATCGGTATCATCGACGCGGTGAAAATACAGCAGTATCTCGCTGGTGTGCTGGACGACGACGCCGACTTCAGCGAGGAGCTGGCCGACGTGAACCGAAGCGGCGAGATAGAGATTATCGACGCGGTGTTGATTCAGCAGTACCTCGCGGGGGTTGCCGAGAGAGGCTGGCTCGGTGTCGAGGATATCCGTATCGAGGAGTCCGTGTCGGACACAGCAGTCGAGCGCGTCGAACGGGTCGGTAAGCGCACTGACAGTGACGACTACAAGCAGATTCTCGTCGAGTTCGAGAACACCGGGGACCTGGGTGTGCTCCAGGAAGTCGAGTTGCGGATTGCCGAAGAGAGCGACGACCTCCCCGACGAGGAGCCGCTCGTCTCACCGACCATCGACATCGAACCCACATCGAAACTCAGCGTGCTGTTCGTCGTTCCAGCCGACGAACTCGACGAGAATGACTGGGTCGGCATCTACAGCGACGACGACTCGAAAGAGGTCGCGTTCTGGTGAACCGCCTCGGGGTCAAGCCCCGAGGCACTCGGCCTGCCCCACCTGTAGACAAACGCTCGATTGAACCACAGACACATTTAAAACGCCAAGCCGTGTTCTAGCAGACACTCCCCTCCACACACCGATGAGCGCAACAGCCACCACCAGACTGGGCACTGCCGCGCAGACAGCACGAGCGTTCCTCCGGAGCAGACTTGCGATAGACACCCGCTCGCTCGCCGTGTTCCGAATCATGCTGGGGCTGCTCATCATCGGCGACGTCCTCGCACGCTCGCGCAACTTCCACTTCTACTACACCGACGACGGCGTGGTGACACAGGAACTGGCGGAGTGGTGGACCGGCGAGGCGTTCTCGTTTTTTTACTACACCTCTGACCCTACCATCATCGGCGCGCTGTTTGCCACCCACGCGTTCGTTGCGTTCTTGCTCATCGTCGGCTACAAGACCCGTCTCGTGACGATACTCTCGTTCCTGTTCGTCATCTCGCTCGACCACCACAACCCGCTGGTGCTCAGCTACGCCGATACACTGTTCCGACTGCTGTTTTTCTGGGCCATCTTCTTGCCCCTGGGTGAGCGCTGGTCGGTCGACGCCGTCCACCGTAGCCGTGACCCGCGGACGGTGTTCGTCGGTCTCGCTGGCCTGTTCGCGATGGTCCAGATGATAAAGATGTACTTCATCAACGGCATCCACAAGTTCCCCTCCGATCTCTGGCAGACCGGCGAGGGGACGCCCAAGGTGATGGGTATCGACGAGATGACCTACTTTCTGGGCGACACTCTCCGCCAGGTGCCGTTTCTCCTCGAAATCGGCGGCCAGCTGTGGTTCTATCTGTTGCTCTCCTCGCCGTTTTTGCTGGTGCTTGCGGGCCGCTGGCGACTCCCGTTCGTTGCACTGCTCATGGGTGGACACGCCTCCTTCGCCATCTCCGTCCGTATCGGTGCGTTCGCGTACGTCGCACTGGCCGGACTCCTCCTGTTCGTCCAGACTCCGTTCTGGGAGGATGGGAAGGCACTTCTGGGCCGTCTCGGCGTCGACACCTCCCGTCTCGTCCCGTCGAAACGACGACAGCAACAACTCGTCCGTCCGTTCCCGGCGTACACCTTCGACTCAGCGCGCAACCGGTACCGGAAAGCAGACCTCTACAACGCGGCACTCGGTCTCGTGACCGTCGGCATGGTCGTGATTCTCGCTGCTATTGTGCTGTCCTACGGTGGCGTCATCCACGACGACATTCCCGACGACGAGTTCCGTATCGATTACACCATCGAGAACACTGCCGGGGCCCAGCAGGTAGACGCTGTTGCGAATCACTTCAACGTCGACCAGCCGGTGTGGAGCATCTTCGCCGGTCCCGACCCCCGGACGAGCGACCGGTACTACGTCTTCCCGGCAAAGACTGAAGATGGCGACCATCTGGACATCTACTTCGACCGAAACCTGTCATACGACAGACCGTATCAGGAGCTACAGAAACAACACGACACCTATCGGATGCGCTTTTACATGAACAGCATCCGACGGGCCAGCTCTCACAATCAGGCACCCGACCTGCTCGTCGACCACCTCTGTGAGGAGTGGGCTGAAGAACGTGACACGAACCTCACCCACATCAACATGTACACGGTGCGCGAGGAGATCACCCGGGAGACGATAGACGACCCGGAGAATCGAGACCGGAACATCCACAAACTCCACGAGTTCACGTGTACGGGTACTGAGATACCGCGTGATTTCGCGCCGCCACCCGACGAGTGAGGCAGGAAGTATACGAGGTCCTCGTGGATTTCTCGCCTGGCAGTCTCAAAACAGCGACTCGACACGCTCGCGTGTCTGTGACAGCGAGCCGGAGTTGTCGACACGGTCGTGGTCGAGTTCGACCGGGTCGAACGCCGCTCTAAAGTTTCGGTACACCTCGACGTCTGCGTCGCTGATGTCGTCGCGAGTGGCGATTCGTTCCTCGGCAATCTCGCGCTCACAGACGACGTGGAGGAGCCGAAATCTCGCGTCTGCGGTGTGTGCCACTTCGCGTGCGGCCAGCCGCCGGTCGTGCTCTCGAAACGTTGCGTCCACGACAACAGACGTCCCACCGCCAAGGAACGAACTGGCTCGCTCGAACAGCTCCTCGTAGACCTTCTCACGCGATTCCTCGGTGTACGGTGGCTCTTCGAACAGTTCGTTCCGTACTACGTCACTGCGGAGACGGACACCGTCGACGACGTCGGTCACCAGTGAAGAGACGGTGGACTTACCGACGCCGGGAAGTCCGCAGACCACGACGAGTTCTGGCCGGGTGCTCATCTCACCATGGAGTCTGCGAAGCGCTTCGGGAACCCGAAGAGGAGTTCTCGCCAGCTCATCCGTTCCTCATCAGAGCGCAGTCGTGCGCGGAGGCGCTGGCTGAACAGTTCGACGAGAATGATGAGGATGAAGATAGCGATCAGCGTCGCCATCATGTTCTCGAAGTTCCGGAGGTTCTCCTGGTTCACGACGACCGTTCCGAGACCACCCGCACCGACGACACCGACGGTGACTGCTGCCCGAACGTTGATCTCGAAGATGTACAGCGTCCAGGCGATGAACGAGGTTCGCACCTGACTCAACATACCGAAGACGACGATCTGTGGTTTGTTCGCCCCTGTCGTCGTCATGGCTTCGATTGGGCCGTCCTCGATCTCTTCGAGTTCGTCGACGAACAGTCGGCCGAGATTCCCGATGGTGTTGAACGCGATGGCGACGGTGGCCGCTGCCGCACCGAGACCGACCAGCGCCACGAATATCAGCGTCCAGACGATGGCAGGCACCGCACGGATGAACGACATCGTCGCACGGAAGATGAAGTTGAACGGAAAGCGCGTCACACGCTCAGACCCCAGCACACCGAACAGCAGTGCGAGCGGGAACCCGAATATAGTGCCGACAAACCCGATTGCGAGTGTGATTCCCGCCTCTCCGAAGATGGCGAACATCCCCATCTCCTGGAAGAAAAACGCATAGATGTCAGAGAAGTTGGGTGGGAACTGGAAGATGAGTCCGCCGATATCTGGGTCGTACAGCAACTCCAGCTGAACCATGAACTCCCAGTACGTGGCCACGTCGAGAAACGGAATGCCCGGAATACCCGGGATGAACTCGAAGTACGTCGTCGTCGGGAAGTAATCACCCAGTCGGCTGTAGAAGTGAGCCCAACCGAAGTCGGTGTCGTCGAACTCCGCGGCGACGAGTCCCTGCGCGGTCAAAAACGCGAGCCCTGCAATGAGTCCGAGCCAGCCGACTGCACGGCGACGCCGGGTCGCCTTGATGCTCTCGAACTGCTCGTTGATGGCCGCACTCGCTGATTCGAGTGGTTTCGACTGTTTGACGCCACCATCTGGTTCCGGCTCTCGTCCTGACTCTGGCTCTGCTTCCTGCTCGTGCTCGTCGTGTGTGCTCACAGTGTGGCCTCCGTCTGTCTGTCTGACTCGCTCGAGTCTGCCTCTGACTGTTCATCTCCGACAAACATCCCATCGGTGTCGATGTCCCCGTAGATTGTGTCGACTGCTTCGAGCGTCAGGTCCTCTCTGTAACCGTCGAACACTTTTTTCCCGTCGTGCAGACCGATGAATCGCTGTCCGAACTTCCGGGCGATATTCACCTGGTGGAGACTGATGAACGTCGTCAGGTCGCGCTCGTTCGAGGCGTCTTTGAGGTAGTGCATCACGTCCTGTGCGCTTCCCGGGTCGAGACTCGCAACGGGTTCGTCTGCCAGCAGCACGTCCGGTCGCTGGACCAGTGCCCGTGCGATTCCCACCCGCTGTTGCTGGCCGCCGCTCATCCGGCGGGCCTTCTGTTCTGCTTCTTCGAGCAGTCCAACGGTTTCGAGCGCTTCGAGCGCCCGCTGCTTCTCGGCTTTGCTCTGTAACTGGAAGATGCTCTTGAGAAACCCCGCACGGTTGACACCGCCCGAGAGCGCGTTCGAGTACGCGCTCATGTCCCCGACGATGTTGTGTTGCTGGAAGATCATCGCAATCTCGGGCCGGGGCTGGGTCATGGGTCTATCGTCGATATTGATGTCGCCAGCAGTTGGCTTCGTCAGTCCACACAGACACCGAAGAAGTGTCGACTTGCCAGAACCTGAAACCCCGAGAACGATGACGAACTCACCCGACGGCACCGTGAAGGAGACTTCGTCGAGTGCGACAGTATCGCCGTACGTTTTCGTGAGATTATCAACTACAATTTGGCTCATTCATTATCTGTTGTTGCGTTTCCGCACCACGGTTGTCCGCCGATACGCCGCCGTCCGCTCACACGATATCTTCGAAGTCGCCCTATATATCTTCGAATTCGATACCGAGGTCGGAGGCGAAGTCCGCGACCGGGTCGTACGTCTCGTGGTCGGCTGCTTCGATGCCGCTGAACCACAGCTCGTGGTCCTGGAACACTTCCCAGTCGTCGCCGTCCGCATCCGGATAGTCGTCGATGTCCGCACCGCCTTCCTCGTCGATCTCCTCTATCATCTCGTCCGGTAGGTCGAGATTGAGTGCGTCGCGCAGGTCGAAGGGGTCGTGTTCGAACAGCTCGGTTCCTGCATCGCGCATGAACTCCTCGATGTCGTCGCGCAGTTCCGATTCCCACGCGGCGTTGACGACAATCGGTGCTCGTGGAATCGGTGGCGACGTGTTGAGCATGTGGAGTTCGGGCTCGCGAGTGCCGGCATCGGCGAAGTCCGGCGAAATCTCTGCGAGGTCCGGAAACTCCTCTTCGAGCTGTTCTGCGGGCACGTGTGGGACGGTGACGAACTCGCCAGCGCCTGCCGCCATGATGCTGTCGTCGTTGATGAGTTCCTCGACAGCGACGTCGTGTGAGGCCGTCCGGAACTGGAAGTCCTCTGCGCGGCCACCCTGTGCGGCGTTTCCAATGTCGAGTCCAGCGTCTTCCAGAATCCAGAGCGGGGCCATCCCACCGGAGACGGAGCCGATGTCACCCATCGCGACCTCTTCGCCTTCGAGGTCGGCAACCGTCTCGATGCCGTGTTCGTCGCGCGCTTCGGCCGTCGTCACGAGCGTCCCGAAGTACTGCTCGGAACCGAACGCCTCGCGCATCCCGACAACGTCGATTTCTTCACCCAGGTCGGGCACTGCTCCCGGTGACGTGTCTGCAAACATCGGGTCGTCCGGCCCTGCTGCGTCGAGCGCCTCTGCTGTCGCAGCGTAGTTGGCTGTCTCGAACCCCTCGATTTCGACGTCGAACTCGGCTTCGATTGCCTCGAACAGTGGCTGGTACTGCACCTCGATGTCGATGGTGTCCTCTGCTGGATTCATCACCCACTCGATGACGGTATCCTCGTCCGGTTCAGTCGTCGTTCCGTCGTCCGTGTCATCTGCCGTGTCGTCGTCCCCACCGACACACCCTGCGACCAGTCCAACCCCCGCAAGACCGGTCGTCGCGATAAACTTTCTACGCGTTTCGCTCCAGTTGGCGCTGTTACGTGCCATCTTGAGTGTGGAGAATTGGCCAAGCCTGATATAACTTACTAATACTTTACCAGTGTCAGACGTTTTTATTGTTCTATATACTTAGGAATATTGTTGAGAATGTATCACACATTCCACGGGCTCCGTGTACAGAGGGTACATCAGCTCTCAGACCGACAGGCGAAATCCGTCGGTCAGTCTCAGAGGAATTATGGTACATCAGCAGAGATTTCTCGCTGCACTCGTGGCGAGCATCGCTGTACAGGTCCGATACTTCCTATCAGTCGTCCGCGCGGGTGGACACAGACACACCGGCGTCCTCGACGGCTGCCTCGACCTCCGGTGGTTGCTCGCGTAAATGACAGGCAGAACGGTGGTCGCGCTCGTCCTGAAGTTGCGGTGGGACCGTTTCACAGACGCTTTCGTACTCGCTGAGCTGAGCTTCGCCGTCTTCCCACTGGCCCTCGACAACGAACGCGAGTGCCTCACGAACTCTCTGCTCGTGTGTTCCTTGCAGGTCCACATCGAGCGCTCGCTCCATGATTCGGTCGACGATGGCGTCCGTGTCGTCTGTCCCGGCAAACTCTTTCGCTCCTTTGATGTCGATCTCCTGGTCTCGAATGCGGTCCCGGATGGTCATAATGTCGCGGTAGACACGCTGTGAGACGCCGACAGATGCTGGTGGAATTATCACCGGACAGCGTGTTCTGAACCGACACCCACTCGGGGGGTTTCGTGGTGACGGAACCCCACCGGAGAGCGTCTCTATCTCGCGCTCGCGCTCGTCGGTGTTCACCCGTGGGACACTTTCGAGCAGCGCCTCCGTGTAGGGGTGCTGTGGAGACGAAAACAGCGCTTCACTGGGACCGATCTCCACTATCTCGCCCAGATACATGACTGCAACACGGTCACAGATGTGACGGATGACCGAGAGGTCGTGAGAGATGAGCAGATACGTCAGTCCGAACTCGTCTTGCAGTTCGTCGAGCAGGTTCAGAATCTGCGCCTGGACCGAGACGTCGAGTGCGCTCGTCGGTTCGTCGAGCACGACGAACTCGGGGTCGAGTGCAAGCGCCCGCGCAATGCCGATTCGCTGGCGCTGTCCGCCCGAGAACTCGTGGGGATAGCGGTCGAACTGGTCTCCCGAGAGACCGACACGTTCGAGAAGTTCCTCGACTCGCTCCGTTCGTAGCTCCTCTTTCGGCCGGTCGTCGTCGGTTTCAGGCGGCCAGTCGTGGACCTCCAGTGGCTGTTTGACCGTTGCACCGATGGTCATCCGTGGGTCGAGGCTCGAAAACGGGTCCTGAAAGACGATGCTTGCGTTGCGCCGGAACGCCGTGAGTTCAGCGCTGTCCATCTCGTAGATGTTCTGTCCATCGAATCGGGTCTCCCCACCAGTCGGGTTCTGGAGTCGAAGCAACGTCTCGCCGGTCGTCGACTTGCCACAGCCGGACTCGCCGACCAGTCCGAGTGTCTCACCACGGGTGATGTCGAAGCTGAGACCGTCGACAGCTTTGACCGCGACAGGTTCGTCACCGAGAAGCCGGTCGAGGAGACTGTCCTGTTCGTAGAAGTACTTGGTGAGGTTTCGCACTTCGACCAGCGCATCAGTCATCTTCGCTCACCTCGCCTCGAGATGTGCCCGCCGAGTCGCCCCTGTCAGCGATTCGTGCACCCGCGCTTTC
>PUMG01000127.1 GCA_003551265.1 Halovenus sp. | reverse complement strand
GTCGTCGACGTGGTCGGTGTACTCGTAGCACTTGCCCACGTCGTGGAGCAGCGCGGCCGCGAGCACGGTATCGACGTCCGGGTCTGCGCCGTGGAACTCGCGCTGTTCGCGTGCGCCCTCACGGGCGATGCGCGTCACCCCTCGCACGTGCTCGACGTTCGACACCTCGTGGATGTTCCAGGCGTAGGGGATGTCCTCGATGTCCTGCCACCCGCCTCGCTCGAGTCCCCGGACCCACGCCTCGACGACCTGCTCGCGCAACTGGTCGTCGTCGATGTGTTCGAGCTCCGGAAACGCCTCACGAACCTGGTTCTCGTGGTCGGTCATCATTCGCTACCCCTGGTCTTTGACGAGTCGCTCCTGTCCGATGAGACGCGGACGCTCGTCGATGGCGAGGAAGTTGTCGACGTCCTCGCGGGCCTCCTTCGCCTTCCCCTTCTCGGGGTCGTAATCACGTGACCCCTCGCTCCCCAGCGCGTCGTAGAGCTTTTCGAGGTCGTCGAAGTAGAGTTCGGCGACACCGTCGAACTCCGCGTTCTCGGGGTCGGCCGGGAGGACGGTGTTGTACTTCACGACGCCCTCGATTTCGCGTGCAATCGGCGTGTGGTTGTGCTGCCAGTACTCGACGAACTCTTCGTGGCTCATCCCGTCCTGGCGGACGAGAAACGCCGAGTGTTTGTACAGCCCCTCGGTGTCGCCGTCGACCTCGTCTCTCTGGACGATTTCCTCGCCGATGAACCGCGGGCGCTTCTCGATGGCGAGGAAGTTGTCGACGTCCTCGCGGGCTTTCGCGGCGACCTCTTTTGTCGGGTCGTAATCGCGCGAGCCGGGACTCCCGAGCGCCGCATAGAGCTCCTCGAGCGTCTCGAAGTAGAGTTCGGCGATGCCGTCGAACTCGGCGTGTTCGGGTTCGGTCGGTAACACCTGCTGGTACCGGACGACGCCCTCGATATCCTTCGCAATCGGTGTGTGCGTCTCCTGCCAGTGTTCGACGAACTCCTCGTGGCTCATCCCGTCCTGGCGGACCAGGAGTGCGATATGCTTGTACATCACTCCGGAGTTCTCCGGCGCAAGTCATAAACACGGTGGAACGGACGCAGTTTTCGAAGCCGAACGCGAACACGGGCTCCTGCGCCGACCGAACGCTGGTTCGTGTCTGGAGCAATCAGGATGTCCACCTTGCTCGAAGAACTCTGGGCAACCGTGTTGTAGTCACTTCCCACACCAGCCCGATCGGTGTTCTCTCTCGAAACTCGACACCGAGATACTGATAGCTCTCGTCCGGTGACGCTCGCTGCTGGAAGTGGTCAAACGGTATCTCAGACTCTTCTGGATGAGGTTGACGATGCCAGCCACAGTCATAATTGACTCAGAACGTCACGTAGTCTGTAAGAAACGGCGGCCCGAAAAACAGCACAGTGATGATGAGCGAGTTGTGGATGCCGTGAACGAGTGACGGGACGACGATGTTCTCGGTGTACTCGTACACTGCGCCGAGGACGAGCGACGGGATGAACAGCGCGAGAAAGCCGATGACGACGCCGAGGACGCCGCTCCCGACCATGAATATCTGGAGGTGGATGGCGGTGAACACCGCAGACGCGATGGCGATGGCAGGGACCACCGAGAGCTGTTCGCGGAGTCGGTTCTGGATGACGCCCCGGTACAGAACCTCCTCGGTCGGGCCGACGACGGCCAGCATGAACGCCACGAGGACGAGGTAGACGCCCACACCGAACTCATCGAGTTCCTCCTGTACCGGGGTTCCCTCCTCGGCGGGCAACAGCGAGAACGCCTCGACGACCCCGAGGAGCACGGCAAGCAGCGCCACGATGATGAGATTTGCTGCAACTACCAGCCCCAGTTGACGCGCCGTCGGTGTGTGGAGACCGATGTACGACCGCTGTCGTTCGCTGTCGTAGCCTCTGTTACGGAGGTACACCCAGGCGACTCCGACGAAACCGAGGAAGTGAGCGACGGTGACCGCGATTGCGAGGGCAACCAGAACCGGAAGCCGTACGAGGACACCGAAGAACGTCCCGATGACCGCAATCAGCGTGAGTGACAGCATACCGAGCACTGCGAGTCCGACTGCGACGCCGACCGCCCGGAGTGGACTATCTCGTGTCTGTCGACGCCGTCGGCTTCCTCCTCGGAGTAGCCGATGAGGTCCGTGCGGTTGTCGGTGCCCTCACAGCAGTCGGTCCCATCGGTCGCGATGTTTCCGTATCGCTCCCGCACCATTCTCCGCTGTTCGGCCGCACTGGTGCCGCTGTCGTCTGTCGAGGATGTGTTGTCAGTCATCGCTGGATTGTCTGGTTGCGTCGAGGACGTCGAGAAGTCGCTGTGCCTGCGGTGTCGCGCTGTAGTATCGCCACCGGCCTTCTTTGCGGCGCGTGAGGAGTCCAGCCGCGTACAGTCGCGAGAGCGCCTGACTGACCGCGCCCTGCGTCACGCCGAGTGCAGGCTGCAGTTCACAGCCACAGACGCCGGTGTCGCTCTCCGCGATGAATCGGAGCGCCTCGTATCGGGTTTCGTTCCCCATCGCCGCGAGCACCTGGATGTCCGCCGCCAGTTCCTCCTCCGTCAGAGCGTGGCCTGCCTCACAGCAACTGCGCTGTCGGGACGCTGTGGAGGCCACACTTCCGTTCGATTTCTGCGTCATACTTTAGCAATTACTAATATTAGTATAATCTAATATAATGGTTGTGGTCTGCCCGCCGAGTCGTGAAAGTCGGCAGTCAGCGACACTCTGTTCCGGTTCGTCAGAGACACTGTTCCGTTTCGCCAGACTGCATGACGCCCTGGCCGCGACGTTTATTTCGGCGGGTGTCCCATCTAGCAGAACAATGGAGATCGACTCGGCGAACCGTGATATGTATCGGGAGATGACGACCGTCACGGTTCCACGTCCGATCGGCTGGATAAGCACTGTCGACGCCGAAGGGAGAGATAACATCGCTCCTTTCAGCCACTACAACAACGTCTGTGCGGGGTCTCCGTCGCCTCCAGTGGTGATGTTCTCCTCCGACATCCACGACGAAACGCCCAAGGACACGCCGAGAAACGTTCTCGAGACCGAGGAGTTCGTCGTGAACCTCGTCACCGAATCGCTCGTCGAGCAGATGGATACGACGAGTGACTCGATTGCGCCCGAAGAAAGTGAGTTCGACTTCGCGGGAATCGAACGGGAGGACTCTGTCGCGGTCTCACCTCCTCGCGTTGCTGAAAGTCCCGTCAACGTCGAGTGTACGCTGTACGACTCCATGAGGGTGTACAACCACCTCGTGATTCTGGGTGACGTCGTGCACGTCCACATCGACGATGCACTCCTCACTGACGGGAAAGTCGACGTACACAAAATCGACGCCGTCGGTCGACTGGGTGGCTCTCGCTATGCGAGTGTTCAGGTACACGATTTCGAACGGTCGCACTGACGTGTGCTGTCGCAGTCGACGTTGACACTGGTTTTTCATCGCCCTCTCCGAAAACCTTCACTGTGATTCCAGAAAACACTGACTCCGTTTACGATCCGGAGCATGAGTCGCATAGAAAAAGTCAAATTATGTTATTATTATGAATATAGTCAAATATCATATAGCTGTTTAAAAATTAGTATTGTCGAAGAGATAGTATAGAACCGATGTACTGAAGGTATCTAAGGTATCTAAATTTTGCGGCAGGTATAGATTAGATAAGTACACAAATAAAGCATTATTTTCCAATCTAACTTTGTTAAATTGTACATATATAATTTTAATTCCGTCAGAATAGTCCAAATACCGCTTCTATCACCAGTAATGTTCAGTTATGAAGATTACAAACATATCTTTTTTCATTAAATATTTCTTCGAGTATCATTATGGACGTGATGTTTTACTTACTGTTCAGGGAGTCCAGATATAAACTTCTGAAAAGTTGTTACAGCAGTTCACACTCTCTAGACGACTCTGTTGGTCATCTGCTCTCTGTCCCCTGCTTCGAAAGCGCGGTAGTTCGTCTCGAATATCTCCGCACACCGCTCCGTGTACTGTGGACTCCCGCCACTGAGGTGTGGTGTGAGTATCACGTTCGAGAGGTTCCACAGCGGCGACTCCGGGGGTAACGGTTCGGGGTCAGTTACATCGAGTGCAGCACCTGCAATTGCTCCGCTCCGGAGCGCATCGACGAGCGCCTCGGTCTCCACGACGGCTCCACGCGCAACGTTGATGAGGACCGCTGACTCTTTCATCGTCCGTAGCTCTCGCTCGCCGAGTAACCCTTCAGTCTCCTCAGTTAGCGGGCAGGACAGGACGAGATAGTCGGCGCGTGCGAGCACCGAGTCGAGTTCGTCCGGAGCGAAGAGTTCGTCGACGGCCTGTGGAGTCGTCGATTTTCGTCTGACACCGAGGACGGTCATTCCGAGCGCGGCACACCGTTCGGCAATCCGTCCACCGATTGCCCCGACACCCACGATGCCGACCGTTTTGCTCGAAAGCTCACCCGGTGTCACCGGCCGCCACTCCTTTCGTGACTGCTGGCGGAGCGTCTCGAGCAACCGTCGCTCGAACAGCAGTGCGTACCCGAGGACGTGTTCGCTGATAGGGTCCGCGTGGACGCCCGAGACGGTCGTCAGGACGACTCCTCGTCGTTCGAGCGCATCGAGGTCGAACCTGTCGACTCCCGAACTGAGCGACTGTACCCACGCGAGATTGTCGGCCAGCGAGAGCAACTCGTCGTCGATTCGATGTTCGATGATGACCTCCGCGTTCGGGATTCGTCGTCGGGCCTCTTCGTACGTGCTCACGCGTTCGAGGTGGATGTCGGGAATCCGGTTCCGGATGGCTCGTTCGAGGTCGGCGGGTGTCCCCTCGTTCTCCGCGGGATACGTGTGCAAAAGAAGCGTCGTCGGTCCAGTTGTCATCGGTCCATGGTTCAGGTCCGCCGTGTATCAATGTTGTGCAGAATATATATAATGGCGTCGTGTACGTAGGGTATGGAAATCGACAGCGAGAGGCTCCGAGAGGATATCGAGACGAACGCCCAGTTTGGCGAACTGGACGTCGACGAGGGTCGCGGTCGGACCGTACTCACCGGGACCGAGGCAGACAGAGACGCGCGCGAGTATCTCGTCCGGCGAATGGAGGCGTCTGGACTGGACGTACGCATCGACGCAGTAGGGAACATCGCTGGCCGGTGGGTTCCGGAGGGGGTCGACCCCGACGCCGCTGCTGTCGCCGCCGGAAGCCACCTGGATTCCGTTCCGTACGGAGGGATATTCGACGGGCCGCTGGGCGTCTACGCCGCACTGGAGGCGGTTCGGTCGATTCAGGAGAGCGATATGGAACTGTCCCGGCCGCTTGAGGTCGTCTCGTTCACCGAAGAGGAAGGGACGCGCTTCGACATCGGACTGCTCGGGTCCTCGGTCGCGACGGGTCTCCGGGACGTCGACTCGGCGTTGCAACTCGAAGACGAGGATGGTCTCACACTCGGGGAGTGCCTCGAATCGATTGGATTCCACGGGGACGGTCGGCTCCCCGTCGAGGAGTGGGACGCCTGGCTCGAGGTTCACGTCGAACAGGGGACGATTCTCGAAGAGGCGGGCGACGCCGTCGGAGTTGTCGACGCGATAGCTGGGCTGACGAACGCTCACGTCTACATCGAAGGAGAAGCAAACCACGCCGGTGCAACGCCGATGCCGGAGCGCACGGACGCGCTGGCCGCAGCGAGCGAGTTCGTTCTGGCCGTCGAGCGCAGTGCTCAGACTGTCGTGGAAGCGACGAGTCCCACTGCTGTCGGCACCGTTGGAAAGCTAGACGTTCGACCAAACGCGAAGAACGTCATCGCGGGCGAGGTGGCGCTGATGATAGACGTCAGAGACGTCGAGTACGACTCCATCCAGACAATTATGGGCGAGACCAGGGACACGCTCGACGAACTCGAACGAACTCGCGACGTTTCGACGGCGTTGGACTGGTACCGGGACCAGGAACCAAGCAAGATGAGCGAGCGATGCGTCGAGACCGCGATAGCTGCCGCGGACGAGGCGGGTCTCTCCTGGCAGAAGATGCACTCCGCAGCCCTCCACGACACCGCATATCTCGCCGACGTAACGGATACCGTCCTCCTCTTTGCCCCGTCCGAGGACGGCATCTCACACAACCCGCTCGAATGGACGAACTGGGAGGACTGTACAGCGGTGACGCAAGTGCTTGCCGGAACGATGGTCGACCTCGCACAGCAGTGACGACAGGGCAGTGTTTGTAACGCCGTGACAGTGAGGTGTTACGAACGACCCTCTCAGTGCTCCCACGACGGCGGGTCCCGGGCAAGGAACTCGCCAGCAGGCTCGCCGACGAGTTCACCGTCTGCGACGACTCGCTGACCGCGGACGAACGTATCGGTCACCGCTCCGGTTCCCTCGCGCCCCTCGTAGATGGAGAACTCCGCGTTCGAGGCGGTTCGGTCGCTGTCTACTGTGAACTCCGTCTCCGGGTCGAGGACGACGATATCCGCGTCAGTGCCGGGTTCGAGCGTCCCCTTCTGTGGCATACCGAACGTTCGTGCGGGGTTGCGACAGAGTTTCTCGACCAGGAACGAGTAGGAGTAGCCGCGGTTGCAGACGAGTTCGTCGTGGAGTATCGGGAGGCTGACCTGAATGCTGTTCGCTCCGAACGGACTGTCCCACCAGTCCTCGACCGCTTTGTACTCGCGGTGATACACCGAGTGATCCGTCGAGATGACGCTCAGGGTGCCCGTTTCGAGGTACTCGAACATCGCCTCGATGTCGTCAGGAGTGCGAAGCGGCGGTGCGATTTTCGGATAGTTCAGTTGCTGCTCGTGGACGGACCGGTCGAGAACGGTGTAGTGTGTACAGGTTTCTGCTCTGACCTGGCTTCCGTCGGTCCGAAACTGGTCGATGACCGCCGCGGCTTTTCGGGAGGTCGTGTGGATGCCGTAGTACTTGACGCCCATCTCCTGGGCCATCCGAACCGCATCTTCGGCGGCCATCGCCTCCGCGTAGTCGGGGCGCGAGTCCGGGTAGTGACGAGGGTGACTCTTGCCCTCGCGTTTGAGTTTCGCCGTCAGCGCCTCACAGACGTCGGGATCTTCGGTATGGACGACTGCGACACCATCGTGGGCAGCGATGTGTTCGAACGCCTCGACCAGGAACCCGGTCGAGACACCGACCTCGTAGGTCGACATGAACATCTTGAACGACGGGACGCCAGCGTCGACGACCGCAGCAAACTCCTCGAACGTCTCGGGTTCCTCACGGTGTGGAACGGCGTGAAAGGAGTAATCGACGTACGCGTCGCCGTCTGCTTTCGAGCGCTTGTGCTCGACGCCGTCGAGGAGCGTCGAGGAATCGTCGCTCAGCGTTCGGTCCCGTCCCTGAAACGCGAAGTCGATGATCGTCGTCACCCCTCCGAGAACCGCCGCTGCAGTCTCGGCACGGTAGGTGCCCGCCCGGTTCTCCGGCACCTCGTCAATGTGGACGTGGGGGTCGACGACGCCAGGAATCACTACCTTTCCGCTGACGTCGATTACCGTCTCGGCATCGACCTGGCTCTCGAGTTCGCCGACCGCAGCAATCGTCTCCCCGTCGATGGCAACGTCACCACTGAACTGTTCTCCGTGGTCGACTACCGTTCCGTTCGTCAGCAAGACATCTACGGCCATTAACACGAGTTTCGGGAGCAGTACCATAAGTACACGGTCTGTGTCCCTGGTGAAACGACAGGGAGTACGGGAAACATTCATGCCCCCTTCGTTCGTACAGCTACTTCTCATGGCACAGCTAGATTTCGGCATCCACTATAGCTGCCAGTCTCCGGACGGTGACTGGGACGAACTGTACAGGGCAACGCTAGAGCAGGCCTCGCTCGCAGAGGAGCTTGGGTACCAGTCGCTGTTCGTTGCCGAACACCACTTCCTGCCGGATGGATGGATTCCCGCGCCGACAGTCTTTCTCGGCGGCCTAGCGGCGGTGACCGATTCGATGCGTATCGGAACCGATGTTATCGTCCTTCCGCTTCACCACCCTCTCGAGATAGCCGAACACGCGGCGGTGCTGGACAACCTCTCGGGCGGCAACTTCCACCTGGGCGTTTCGATAGGCTGGCGCGACGAGGAGTTCGAGGCTTTCGGCGTCGACAAGCGTGAGCGAGTGAAGCGGACTGTCGAAGGAATCGAACTCATCCGGGCGCTGCTCACCGAGGAGAACGTCTCTTACAGCGGCGATCTCTTTGCTGTCGACGAGTTGACTGTGATGCCCAGGCCGGTCCAGTCCTCAATCCCGATCTGGTACGGCGGGCAGTCACCACCGGCGATCAGGCGCGCTGCTCGGATGGCCGATGGGTGGGTTATCAGCCCAATCGAAACCTACGACGAACTACAGGAGGAGGTGCGTATCTACCGCGAGGCGCTCGACGAGTACGGTCGTTCGTACGACGAGGTGTGGAAACCCCTTCGGCGTGAGGCGTACGTCGCTGCCGACGACCAGACTGCGTGGGAGGAGGTCGGTGAGGCACTGCTGTACGAGTATCGGGACGTCTACGGCGACTACGACGACGCGGGACACAGTTTCGACGTCGACGACACAGACAGCGCCATCGGAGCGCTCCAGCAACACGCCGAAGACCGGTTCATCGTCGGGTCTCCCGAGACAGCCATCCGGGAACTCGAACGGTATCAGGACGCCTTCGACATCGACGAGGTGCTGTTGCGAATGCACTTCCCCGGTCTCGAAATAGAACACGCCACGAAGTCGATGCGACTGATCGCCGAGGAAGTGATGCCACACTTCGAGGAGTAATCTGGCGGCGGCCGGTCACTCTCTGAGGCGGAGTTTTTCCGAGCGTGTCGCCTCCTCGACAACCGCAGACAGGTCTTCGTGCGTGTACGTCTCGATGCGTTCCCACTGGTGAATGACGTCGACCACCGCCTCGTGGGGGTTGTCGCTCCCGGGTCGTTCCAGTTCACGCAGGATGCGAAGCCGCTCGTTCCGCCGGGTCACACCCAGTTGCTTTTCGAACGACGCGCTCACGAAGTCCAGATAGGAGAGTATCTCGCTGATAACTTCCGCAAGAGCGTAGCGCTCGATGACGGAATCCGGGTCGTCGATTGACCGGATGTCCTCGTGCAGTTCGACTAGCTCTGCATAGCTGGGTGATTCGTCAGTCAGGGTTACGAGACAGCGAGTGACTCGGGAACTCATGTGAAGATGTAACGTTACACCCCCTCCGTTATTAAGCCTGCGGCGTTTGGACCTGTGTGGCTACCTGGGTCGGTTTTCGACCTGCAGGTTCTCTCCAATCTGTACGAGATACTCGAGTTCGTATCCCTGCGACTCGGCGTTCTCGACGGCACCCTCGTTCCGGTCGACGACGACGATCAGTTGCGAAACGACCCCGCCGAGTTCCTCGATGAGATTTGCGGTTTCGAGTATCGTCCCGCCGGTCGTCGACACGTCTTCGAGGATAGCAACACTCTGGCCCCTCTCCAGCGTCCCCTCGACACGCGCCTGTGTTCCCAGGTGCTTCTCACCCTTTCGCACGTAGATAGAGGGAGTGTGCGTCTCGAGTGAGACAGCGGTTACCAGCGGAATCGCCCCGAGTTCTGGGCCTGCAACGACGTCGACATCGTCGTCCAGCAGGTCCGCGAGCTGCTCGACAATAACCTCCAGCACCTCCGGGTCCGTCTCGAAAACGTACTTGTCGATGTAGTAATCAGTCAGTGCGCCGTCGGACAGTTTGAACTTCCCCCGTTTGATTGCTCCGCTGTTCTCGATGAGCGTCGCGATGTCTGACATTACTCATAGGAGTCTGGCGACAGATATAACCGTTTCCCCATCCCCGGTCAGTCCTGAACGGCCACAGTCGACTCACGGTCGACCGGGTGATAGCACGCTACCTGATGGTTCTGTTCGAGTTCTTCGAGCGGCGGTTCGGACTCGTTACACCGTTGTGTTGCGTTCGGACACTCCGAGT
>PUMG01000202.1 GCA_003551265.1 Halovenus sp. | reverse complement strand
GTTGAGTCGACAGCCGACGACGAACAACACGTCTGCCTCGCTCACGACCTGGTTCGCGCCCTCGTGACCGAACGACCCGACGACACCAACCGCCCGCTCGTCGGTCTCTGGATACGTCGACTTGCCGAGATACGAGGTGGCGACAGCACAGTCGTAGGCGTCGGCGACTGCGGCCAGTTCATCGTACGCCTGTGCGGCGTGCACGCCGTTTCCGGCGATAATAACTGGTCGCTGTGCCTCAGTGAGTGCCTCAGCACCGGCTTCGACGTCGGCTCCAGTCGGTGTACTATCCCACGTCCGGGTCTGCTCGACTGCGTCCCACGTCGGTGGTATCGTCTCTTCGGGGACCTCCGAGGTAATTGCGTCTCCGTCGAGGATGACTGCTGTCGGACCGGGGCGTCCGGCGACTGCGTGTTTGAACGCCAGCTGGGTAGAACGCAGGGTTTCGGTCGGTGTGCGTGGAAACCACCACTCTTTCGTGACGCCGTCGAGGATGCTCGGCAGGCTGAATCCTCCGTAGTCTCCCCGCGCCTGCTGATACGGCGCGAGCGTCGAGTACTCGCCTCGCTCGGAGGCCTCGGTCAGGACGACCATCGGTGAGGACGAGAGTCGCGCTTCCATCTGGCCCATCATACCAAGGCTGCCAATCCACGGTCCCTGTCCGGTCAGAACGCCCGGGTTACCGGTCAATCGTCCGTACATCTCGGCCATCACGCTCGCCTCGCGCTCGTCCCGGGGTCTGACGACGTCGACGTCCGACTCCGGAAGGTACTCCAGTAGTTCGATGACTCGACCACCGGGATATCCGAAGACGAACTCGACGTCTAGCTCTTCGAGCGTCTCGACGAGTGCCGCTGCTGTCGTCATCATTCGTCGTCGACGTGGACCGTCTCCTCGACAATCATGCGCGGACCAGCTCCGAGGTCGACGAACTCCGCAGCGTCAGCCTGCAGCTCCTGTCCGACCTCGGACTCGAACGCAGACGCGAGCGCGCCCATGTCCTCGAAGCCGAGTTCGAGAACGCCGTCGTAGTCGGCCTTCTCGGGGTCAGTCGGCGTCGACGTGCTGTAGTACGTCAGTCCGGGCAACTGCTCGGCGATGTCGGCGTGGTCTCCCTGCCAGCGCTCGACGAACGCTTCGTGGCTGTACTCCTCTTTCCGGTGGAGAAACTCGACTATCTTTACCATACGGCTACTCTCTCGCGCTGTCGACTTTGTTGTACCGATGTTCGCTGTCTCGGCAGCCTTTTCTGAATCGGGCGCGAGCACTCGTCCATGCGTATTGCACGACTCCTGACCCCGGAGGGTCCCGTCACCGGACGATACGAGAATGGAACCGTCGACACGGACGACGGGACGTACGAGGTCGGTATCGACGGTCGATTGCTGCCTCCATGTGACCCGACGGCGTTGTACTGCGTCGGCCGCAACTACGCTGAGACGCTCGAACAGATGGCCTACGAGCGTCCCGACGAACCCTCCTTTTTCATCAAACCTCCTGCCTCACTGCTCGCACACGGACAGGCAGTTCCCTATCCGTCGTTCACCGAGGAGTTCACCTACGCCGGAGAACTGGCTGCAGTCATCGACAGGCGCTGTCGCAACCTCGACCCGGAGGACGCCCTCTCGGCTGTTCGAGGGTACACGATTATGAACGATCTCGACGCGCTGGACCAGCAGAACCTCCCCGCTCGAAAAGCGTTCGACTGCTCTGCTCCCCTCGGGCCGTGGCTGGAGACTGATCTCGACCCCACGGCCATCGACATGCACACGGACATAAACGGCGAGCGACGACAGGAAGCGAACACCGAACAGATGCTTTTCGACTGCGCCGAGATTGTCTCGTACCTCTCCCAGCGGTTCACGTTCGAACCCGGTGACGTCGTCGCGTTCGGCAGTCCGGCCAACCCTGGTCTCATCGAACCTGGCGACGAAATCGAGATCACCTACGATGGGGTCGGGACGCTGACGAACACGGTCAGTGAGACGGCGTCAACCTGACAGGTGCGTGAAGACCGGTTTTATTATCTCGCGGTCTGTCTGAAGTAGCAATGCCACGCTGGAAGTGTGCAATCGAGGGGGATGATGCGACGTTCGACCGGGTAGAGGACCTGATGGTCCATCAGGCCACAGAGCACGACCGCGTCCAGTGCAAGGTGTGTGGCGCTGTCGTTCCCGACGGGTATTTCGCTATCCGCCACGCGTTCGACGAGCACTCCCGCGCGGAGTACGTCCGTGCCTACGATGCCTCCTCGGCGGACATCCGTCGCCGGGAGAAAATCAAAGAAGCAGTCGAAGAGGTTGCCGATATCCGTGAGGTCGTCGACCGACTCGACGAGTGATACGGGCTGTTCATCCTGCTCACAGCGACGAATACCTCTCTCACTCGATGTACCGTGCTGGGGCCGTCAGTCCGAACTCCTCGGCAGTTTCCGCGACAACTACCATTGCTGTGTAGATATCTGGCTTGTAGTACAGCGTGTGGCTCACGTCGTGAACCTCTCGCAGGTGCTCACGCACGCGGAACACGTCGTGTGTCTCGAAGTAATTCGGCGTGTAGACGACAATCATGTAGTCGTCGTAGGGAAGTTCCTCATACCCGGTCTGTGTCATCACCTTCGCTGCCCACAGCGTCTGGGCTTCGACGTCTGCAAGAAGGTCGGGCCAGAGTGATTCGATATGTTCGCTCGAACCGGTAAGTTGCCACTTGCCGATGAGTTTCTGTTGTTCCAGGGCTTCTCGGTCGATAGCACGAACTGCGTTGCTGTCTGTTGGCGGCAGGTCTTCTGCTGTCACGTGTTCAGGTCGGGACACCGCGTAGGTGTCGTAGTACTCCTCGCTTGCAACGTCTGGTGAGTCACTGACGTCTCGACTTCGTATCCAGAACGTCTCGCTGTCTGTAATTTCTGTTGGAGATTGCATGCTACACACAGGAGTCGAGTGCTGCGACCGTCAACGCTTGCCATCCGGGCGAGGTGAAAGTGAACGTGGTCGTGAACACGTCGCGAGATTGCTCACCGTCTCACCGGTTCGAGTCCGCCTCCACACGTCCGTCCTCTCAGAGATTGTGAATCAACTATGTGTTGTTAATACAGCCTCACCGAAATGCTTTATGTGAGGCATTGGGTATCATACACAGAGGATGAGAGACCGGAGTCGTCTCGTCACTGCCGTGACGCTCGTCGTGATACTCGCTGTACTCTCTGCAGGCGCAGCGACGACAGTGACGAGTGGCGAACCGGACCCGGAGGAGTTGCTTGCGCAGACGGTTGATTCGATGGAAACTGAGCCCATCGAAGCGATACAGACGAAAGAGATTGTTCGTCCAGATGAGACGATAGCACAGACACTCGCAGTTCACGAGCGTCCGCCACACAAAGGATATCTCGAGGTTCTTGATTCGACAGAGTACAACAACCGCCAGCAGGTTGGGTTCAACGAATCGACAGGGTGGCGATATGATGTCAGTACCGGAACCATCATCAGAGACGAGACGCTGAGTCGAGTGTGGTTCGATGCACTCCAGACAATCGGAGTTCCTCCGGACGAAGTGCTAGAGCACTACCAGGTCGAGTACGGTGGAACCGAGACAGTCGATGGTGAGGAGACGTACCGACTCGATCTGACGCCGCCAGAGGAGACGACGGCATCACTCTCTGTCGGCATCGACGCCGGGAGTGCCGAGTACGAGGTGCCACTGCACGAGGCCACAGAGGAAATGTGGTATCTCACAGAGGAGACGTGGTGGGTAGACACTGAACAGGAGTACCCAGTCAAACAGGAAGTCGAGTGGACCGACGAAGATGGAAGCGTGATGGCGACAGCGACAAAATCCTACGAAGAGCTCTCCGTCGGTTCGGATGTCGACACCGACGCCGACGACGAGATATTCGAGTTCGACTCGACAGGCAGATACATCGTTTCAGATTCGAGGACACACGGGGCGGCCCTCAACGAGTCAGTGCAAGATAAATTCGAATCCAACAGTTCGGCCGCCAACCGGGTGCAGTTTAACACGTCTCTCCACCCCGGACTGCACTCTGAGGGGCCCCGCCCGCCAACTCCGTCTCTCGACGAGGACAGCGGGTCCAGCCTCCACGCTAACGAGCCCAGTTCCCTCGAAGCACTGGAAAATGAGTCTAACTCACCTCCCCTGTATCCTGGTGACGCACACAGCGTCGGCCCGGCAATCGTGGAGTCCGAAGTGTTCAGGACACAGCATGCTGCCGATTCCGTCGTCCCGTTCGACCTGTCGACGCTCACTCCGCCAGCGGGTCACGAACTCAGTAACGCAATTGTCAAAACGTACGAACGAGAACATCAGGTTCGGTTGACCTATCAGGATACGAGTGCTGGGACGACGCTCTCTGTCCAGCTCACTGAGAACAACTCCTCGCTGTTGCGACCTCAGGGGTCCGTCCTCCGTTCCGAACGTATCCAGGAAATCGAGGGGGATGTCGTCGTCACCAGCAACGGACCTGAACTCCTTCACCAGTGTGACGAGGTGGCGTACCGGGTTCGTGGGCCTCCGAAAGCAGACACACTTGTCGAGTTCGCAACGTCTATCGAGTGTCCCGAGAGGTCGTGACTGAACTTGATGATGGTCCGTCTCTCTCACGACGTCGATGGCTGTGGATGTCTTCGGTGCCAGGAAGTTGATGCCGAAGTTCGCCGTCGCTCACTTGCAGGTGCGCTCTCTTGGAGCTGTGCGCTCCCACTTGCCCGACCGTCTATCCTGTTGATTCTGGCAGTTGTGGGATTGATACAGGTCCTCGCACTCGTTGTGCCCGCGACGGTATCCATGGGACTCGTCTTCGCCAGCGTACTCGGCGTCTTCGTCGGGCGCGGCTACCTCGGGGTCGTCGGCCGTGAACGGCTCGCAACTCGCTCACCTGGGCCGATTACAGCACTCAGTGTGGTGTTCCGACGACTCCCTGCGTTTATTGGAGCGGTGACTGCAGTGATTGCGACCCTCGCTATTGCCGGGTTTGCAGTCGTCACTCTCTTACCTCGGGCACTCACCTGGGCTGGTGACGTTACTGCAGTCGACCCCGTCTTTGCCGACCTTGCGACGTTGTTCGTACTCGCGGTGTTCGTCGTGTATGCACTGTTGAAGTGCTGTTTCGTTCCGGAGGCGTGTTTCATCGGTGGCTACGGCCCGCTCGCATCGATCCGTGTGAGCTGGACAATTACGAGTCTCCACACGACGAAGGCAGCCCTCATCCTCGCTGGTTTCGTTGGACTGCTTGCCGTCGGTGTCGCGCTCGATACGCAGTTTGCAGGCTCCAGTACGCCGGTTGCACTCTCGTTCGAACTGGGTGAGACGACCGTGGTGTTGCGATCGTTCGGTCTGTCAGTCGGCAGTGGCTTTCGGTTCACCTTCGACCTCCTTGTGACCGCCCTCTACTCGGGCGTGTTCGTCCACCAGTACGTGGCCAGTGCAGTGGCCTCCCATCCGTCCTGACCGCCAGTGTTCTCTGGTGACGGACGAAACTCCCTCTCAGTTTCCGAACACCGGTTCGAGCAGTCTGGACAGCGACCCCCACGCTGCGATGAGAACAGCGGGCGCGCCAACCGCACCGGCGAGAGAACCGAACGCCCGCCGCAACGTCCCCTGGTCACGCTCGGTCCCGAGAACGAGCACTTTCGGGTCGCTGGTCGCTGCGAGTATCTCCATCTCGCGGCCTTTCTCGGAGTAGCAGACGTCGATTACCTCGATGAGGTCCGCCGCTTTCAGGTTCTCGATGTGGTAACTCACGTTCTGAACCGAGAGGTCGAGACGAGCTGCCACCTCCGAGGCTGTCAGCGCTTCCTCGTTGAGCATCCGGAACACCGCCATTGCTGTCTCTCCTGACAGGGTCGATATCATCTGCTCTGCACGCTCGCTATCGACGTAGAGGACGGATGGGTCGCGTTCTCGCTCGACGGAGTGCTCCGTTCGCGAGGGAAACAGTCGTGCCATGGTCCGAGACTCCCTATAGACTCACCTTCGCATCCCTCTCAATAAAAGACTTGGATGACTCAAAGCCGTTTTTGAGTTACTCGAACAGCGCGACAACGTCTTCGAGATTCTCCACTTCATATGTCGGTTCGTAATCGAGCACAGTGTTCGCGTTGTGCGTTCGCCTCATGAATGCAACGTCCATATCTGCGCGTCGTGCAGCGATGATATCTTTCTGTTTGTCGCCGACGTAAAGCGGTCTCGAAGCGTCGAGGTCGGTCTGTGCTCGCCTGAGAAACGTTGGCGCTGGTTTTTTAATTTTCAGACTTTCGAGTACAGGCTCGCGTGCGTGGATTGTCTCGAATCGGCTGGTGAGGCCATACTCGTCGGTGATACGCTCGACGACACGGCGTTGATTGTTACTCGCAATCCCGACTGGAACGTCGAGTTCGTACAGCGCCTGGACGTCGGGATACGGTTTTTTCTCACCGTTTTGTGCCGCCTCTGTCACGACCGATGCGTGTAGGTCATCCCGACAACGCCACAGCGTCTCCGGGGGCGTGTCGAAGCGCTCACTCAACGACTGAACCTCCTCGGGGGACACGCTGTGAGCTAGCGTCTGCATCGAGCGCCGATGCAAGAGAAACTCGTTCCCACGGAACTCTTCGCGTGCGAACCGCAAGCACGCTTTCACCCGTGCTTTTTTGTCGAGGATGTTTACCACGACACCATCGTAGTCGAGAATGAGTGCATCGTACGTCATTATCGAAACGGGTCGTCGTCGAAGTCTTCAAACGGGTCGTCATCGCCGGGTTCGCCGAAGGGCTCTGCTGTGTCGTCGGGTGGTCCGTCTCCACGCTCCAGTGCTTCGGGTGGCTGTCCCGCTTCGTCGATGACCTCGTCAGTGACGACGAGTGGACAGTCGACGCGCAATGCGAGCGCGATTCCGTCGGAGGGTCGTGCGTCGAAGACGGCCTGCTTTCGCTCGCCGCCGTGATACTGCTCCATATCGATTTTCGCGTAGAACGTGCCATCGGAGAGGTCGTCGATTCGGACACGGTCGATTGCCGCGCCGAACTCGGCGACCATCTCGATGAAGAGGTCGTGCGTGAGCGGTCGCTCGAACGGTTCTTGGTCCAGTGCGAGTTGCATCGACTGCGCCTGGTCCGTACTGACGAATATCGGGATGAGACGCTCTCTGGCTTCCAGCAGAACGACCGGAATGCCGCCACCCTGGTCACTGACGCTGACTCCGACACCCTCGACTGTCGCCTCGTGTTCCATACTGATACATACGGCCCGAGGGTCAAAAGTATGTTCGCCCCTGACGGTCCTGCTGTCGGTTGACCGAGCACCGATAGTCTGCCCAGTTCTTACTTCGACGAGAACAGGTCGTCGACCGCGCTGCGAGCCGCGAGTGCTGCATCGTCTGCAACCTGCGCGGAGTCTTCCGGCGCATCGAGATACACGTCCACCTCGAGAACTCCGTCCTCGAACGTCACGGCAACGTCGATGTCTCTGAGCTCTGTCCGGCGATACCGGGAGAAGATAACGTCTTCGGCTGCCTCGACTGCTGTCTGCACGACCTCTGCCTCATCGACACCGGCTTCGGCCGTATCCTCGGCGGTCATTATGCGCCGCCAGCGCCGCCAAGACCGCCGCCAGCCCCACCGAGCATCTGTTGGAGTTCCTGCTGGAGCGTCTCGAACTGGCTCTGGACGCGCTCTTCTTGCTTTTCGAGCGTGCCGACGCGAACTTCGAGACTCTCTACCGTTTGTTCGAGGTCGGCTTTCGCTTCGTCGTAGTCGGTCTCGACGAGCAACTGACCGACGTTCCGGTACATCGTGGTCTCGTCGTCGATGTCGCCAAGCTCTTCCAGCGCGGTTTGAGACTCCGTGAGCTGTGTCTCTGCTTGCTGTTTCTGTGTGGCGACTTCCTGTGCAGTCTCCTGAAGATTCTGCAACTCTTCGAGTTTCTCCTGTGCTTCCGGCGGAAGGCTTCCCTGCATATCTCTCACCTCGGGACCCGGACTGTTAAACTTGCGCATCTCGCTGTATGTCGCCCACCTGTTCTGCGACGGAAACGAGCCCGAGCCAGGTGTTCACGCTCGCACGCAGCGCGACGACATCGGTGGCGAGTACGTGTAACTCGACCTGTGGACCATTTCGCGAGAGGGAAACCTGACTTCGACTATCTGTGAGTGCAGCGACTTCGGGCTCGATTGCCTGTGCGATGTGTCTGGCTTGCGCTTCGGACGGGTACGTGAGGCTGAAAAACGTCTCGTGTTGGTCGTCGGCGTCGTTACTCGACGTCAATCTCTTTGATATCCCGGCTTCGCTCTTTCAGGAGAACCCGGTGGCCGCAGTATGGGCAGCGTACTCCCCCGTACTCGTCCAGCGTGACGTCGCGTTTACAGCGGGAGCACCTGTAACTCATTCGTCGCCCTCTTCGAGTGCGGCGCGAATCGACCGGGTGACCGTCTCGCCTGCGGGCGTCTCCGGTCGGTATGCACCCCCAGTGAACTTCTCGCCGGTGTTCTCGTTCACCCAGATGCCCGTGCCGATTCGTTTGACAGGGTCGTCGTCGACTGTTGCGTTTCGCATCTCATCTTCGATTTCGGCGACACGACGCCGCGCAACACGGCCATAGCGTGCACCGAAACGACCAGCGCTTCCGACTCGTTTTTCCTTCTTGCTCATAGTACAACATTCTCGGCCAAGCGACAACATAAACCCTGCGAGTTCCGACCGCAGCCACGACCCGCTCCGGTCGGACCAACCGAGTTCTTATGTCTCATGACGGGACCAGCGACGGTCGTGACCTGAAACACCGCCACTGAGAGTTGTGCGGGAGCGTGATACGACTTTCAGTGATTCTGTGGCCGATTCCAGACCGGCCCGTCCAGGACGTATCACCTGTTTGCCCCTCTCATCACGCTGGTATGGAACGTTCGGCTACCTCCTGTCAGCTAGTTCCGCCCGCAAGTCGTCGACAGAGAGGTCGTACATCGAGAGCACCACGAGCAGGTGGTAGACGATATCGGCGGCCTCGTGTGCGAGTTCGTCCGTGTCGTCGTCTTTGGCAGCGAGCACGAACTCGGTCGTCTCCTCGCCGAGTTTCTCTAGCGCGGCGTTCTCGCCTTTTTCGTGGGTGAACAGTGTGGTCGTATACGAGCCGTCTGGGAGGTTCTGCTTGCGGTCTTCGATAACCTCGAACAGTTCGTCGAGAACGTCATCAACGGTTTCGTCGCCAGTCATGTGTGTCCTCCACGAACGCCATCGTCATCGAAGAAAGCGAGATCGTGAATCCGTGAATCTGCGGTCAGTTCTGGATGAAACGCAGTGGCGACGAGTGGGCCCTGGCGTACCGCGACGGGTCTCCCATCCCACTCTGCAAGTATCTCGACACCGTCACCAACCGCCTCGATCGCCGGTGCGCGGATGAACACGGCGGGAAACGGCTCGTCGAGCCCGGCAACTGACAGCGGCGTCTCGAAGCTATCACGCTGTCGGCCGAAGGCATTTCGCTTGACGTCGACGTCGAGCACACCCAGAGTGTCGACTCGACCGTCGACGGAGTCTGCACTGACGAGAATCAGTCCGGCACACGTCGCCAGCATCGGCTTGCTAGCCTCGGCGTGAGCGACGATTTCGTCGGCAATTCCCTCGCGGTGAACCAGCCGAGAGATGGTCGTCGACTCGCCACCGGGCAGGAGCAACACATCACAGTCGGGAACGACTCCCGACGTGTGTATCGTTCGGACATCGGTTTCCAGTCCGTGCGCCGCCGCTGCGCGCTCTATCGCTCGGGCGTGTTCCGAGACATCTCCCTGCACTGCCAGCACCCCTGCTGTGACCATCATAACGCTCTCTAGCTCTTCGGTGAGAAAAACCTTCGTGGTCACTGGGCGAGGAGATGCCACGAATTCTCGTCCGTCAGTCTCAGTCGTCGTCAGCTGGTTCCGTCTCCGATCGGTCGTCTCGTGGTGGTGTGCTGTACAGCATGCCTCGACTCGGACTATGTCGTGTCATACCACTCC
>PUMG01000074.1 GCA_003551265.1 Halovenus sp. | reverse complement strand
GTACCTGTACAGAGATTCTCGCTGCGACGTACAGCGAAAAATCTCTGATGACGTACGATAACCCCTATACCTGTCTTATGGTTCGTCGGCCGACGCACGTCGCTGTCTCGTCAGTTCACGGGCGCGCTCGACAACTTCGGCAGTCTCCTCCGAGATATCATCGTCACTCTCCCCGGAGAGGGCGTCCGGCAGCTCCGCAACTGGGATGTCGACGTCCGCCTGTCGACGCTGGTCAGAGGGGGCAGTTCCGTGCTGGTTCTGGGAGTGCTCGTTCTGATGGTGGCTGTGGCTTTCTGTGGTGTCGAACGCTGGCCTGTCCTCGACGTCCTCGATTTCCTCGCTCAGTGCGGAGGCGAGACCGTTCTCCCCCAACGACTCCCACTCGGGAACGTGTTCGTCGAGCCACACCTCGTGGCTTCCACCGCGAACGAGGGCGGTGAACGCGAGGTGATTGGCGAGGTGGCGTCCGTCGGCCTGTGGATACTCACAGACTGGACAGCGAAGCTCCATGTGTCGATAGTCGGTCCACAGAAACAAAGCTGTTTCACGTTGGGATTATACCGGTCGACGGAACACTACTCCGAAGGCACGTCTGCTGGGTCTCGAACCGTCCCCGTGGTTGTGTCGACGCCGACCTGCTCACAGAGGGCACCGAGCGGACACGCCTCGGGGTCGTCGAGGCAGGCGGGTTGTCTGGCGCTGCAGTACTCGCGGCCGAACTGAATCATCGCCGTGTGTCCGAACCCACACTTGTCCCCCGGTACGTCCGCTTCGATGTGTGCTCGGACCTCCTCGTGGTCTGCGTCCGCAGGTGCCAGTCCCATCCGTCGCGCGATACGATGCACGTGCGTATCGACGGGGAAAATTCCGTGGCGGCCGCCCGCGAACAACAGGACGCAGTCGGCGGTTTTTGGACCGACGCCGTTCACCGAGAGCAGCGTCTCTCGGACCGTCTCGGGGTCGCCCTCGAAGACGTACTCGTCGAAGGCGCTCATCGACCCGAACTCGGTGAGCATCCACTCCGCGGCATCGATAATCTTCGAGGCTTTCTGATTGTACAGCCCGGCAGAGCGAATCGTGTCAGCGAGTTCGGCGTGGTCGGCACCCGCGAGCGCTTCGGCAAGTCCCTCGTGATTGTCTGTGTTTCGACCGTTGCCGTAGCGGTCGAGCAACTCCTCGTGTGCGGGTCGGCTGATGGCGTCACTCGTGTTCTGACTGAGTATCGTCCGGACCAGACACTCGAAGGCGTTCCGCCCGCCGAACGTCCGCTGCCAGTCACTGACGTCGGTGGCCGTCTCGATTCGCGTCTCCTCACCCTCCGGAAACAGCATGAACTCCGTGGGGTCGAGGTCGTCGTGATACAACAATCCGAGCGCGTCGACGACAGCCTCCGCACGCGTCTCGGCGGTGATCTGTGCCGTCATTGCTCGTGTGTTCGTGCGGAGGCGTATAGGGATTATCGTACCTCTACCACCTGTTCTTTTCTTCATCCGTCGCGCGCACGTCAGACGCGCGTCAGACGCGGCACTGGGCTTTAATACGACCGAATACACTGTTACGAGTGTGCCGTCGTTTCGCTCGGACCCGCTGGACGAACTCGTCATTCCCGACGGGACGCACGTTCAAGAACACGACCTCGTGACCGACGGGGACGTCATCGTCGGGGG
Organism: Halovenus sp.; assembly: GCA_003551265.1. GTDB lineage: Archaea > Halobacteriota > Halobacteria > Halobacteriales > Haloarculaceae > Halovenus. The sequence goes on along the minus strand of PUMG01000074.1, from coordinate 8,367 downwards.
CCAGAGCACCGTCGAGTTCGGCGTCCGCGGTGGGAACGTCATCGCTGGCGAACGGGTTCGGTTCGGAGGACACATCGAAGCCGAGGGGGATTGCCGCCTCGACATGTGGTGTCACGTCGAGGACAACGTGCTCGTCGGCGGTGACGCCTACCTCGGTGAGCGGGTCCACATCGGGAAAGCGCTCCGCGTCGCGGGTAACATCGACATCGGCGACGACGTCGATATCGAGGACGGCTTCGACGCCAACGGCTGGATCGTCATCCGTAACCCAATGCCCACTATCGTGTTCCTGTTCATCTACCTCTCACAGCTGTTGCGAATTGGTGAGGAAGATAAGGCCGAAGAGTTGCTTTCGACACTCGTCGAGGAAGACCAGGCACACGAACCAGTTATGATGCCACGGGGAAGTCACGTGAGCGATGATGCCTGGCGGGTTTCGACCCCGGGACGAATCGGGGACGACTGTCGCCTGCACGGAAACATCCGCGCACAGTCGCTCGTCGTCGGGCGCAACAACGAGGTGTTCGGAAGCCTCCGTGCCCGCGAAGGGATCACGGTCGGAGCAGGAACACAGATCACCGGCAACGTGACGACCCGGAGCGGAACCGTCCGGGTCGGGCCTGATGTGGAGGTTCGGGGTGACGTCGCTGGCGAGTTCGTCGAGGTCCACCGCGATGCCGAGGTTGAGGGTGCGATTCGAGCACGCGAGGAGATGTCGATGGTTTCCGAACCAGTGCTCGACGACAGCGTGGTCGAAGACCAGAACGAGAGCGAAAACAAGGACGAACAGGAGAGCGAGCAGGGTGACGATGAGGAAGGCGAAGTCAACTCGACTGTGAAAGAAGAGGACCGTGGAGAAAGCGACGACAGCGGTGACGATAGCGGCGAGAACAGTGAAGACGTGACTGGCGACGACCGTTCAGCAGTGCCGGACCCACCACAGGAAGAGACTGTTGATACCATCGAGACTGCGACGAGCGACGCCGAGTAACGACTTCAACGGAAAAGACAGGCTGATACTGCGGAATCGTCAGAGACTGATAGCGGAAAATCCACCAGGACTTTCGAGGAGACTCCGCGTTCGCCGGTGTCGGTCCCAGAACATCGGTTCGAAGCCGACGACTGCAAGCGGACCGAACACAGCGTCGAGTGGACCGAGCGGGAGTTCGTACTCGACCGTGTCTCTGACGACAGTCTCGTCGCCATCGGCGTAGAAGTAGTGCGTGTGGTGCCACTTCCGAAACGGTCCGTCGCTCATCACGTCACGGAAGTATCCAGAACAGTTGCGCCGGTTGCGCGCGACGATGTCGGACGTCCAGTGCTGGCGCGGTCCGATACTGAGCGGTCTGATAGAAGCCTGGACGGTCGACCCTTCCTCGAGTTCGTCGGGATTCGCCTCGCCGTCTGGACCAGTAACAGACTCGACGCGTAGATTCATCCACGACGGTGTCAATGCTTCGAGTCCAGCCTCCGTGGAGTGAAACTCCCAGACATCCTCGAACGACGCGTCCACCCGAACCCTGCGCTCGTAGGTGTGCATACCGGCTCTATGGCCTGCAGAATCAACTTGCTTGCGACTGTGACAGCGTAAACCATGTTTTATTATTCTCGATGTCCGAGTATGAGACGCTATGGGACACGCTGTCACCGAGAAAATTCTTGCTGATCATCTCGTCGAGGGCGAACTCGAACCGGGCGAGGAGATTGGCATCGAAATCGACCAGGTGCTCACACAGGACACCACCGGGACGCTGGTCTGGCTCCAGTTCGAAGCGCTCGGACTCGACGAAGTCCAGACGGAGCTGGCAGCCCAGTACTGTGACCACCAGACCTACCAGTTCGACTTCAAGAACACCGACGACCACCGGTTCCTCCGGTCGGCATCAGGCACGTTCGGGGCGTACTTTTCGCGACCGGGCAACGGCATCTGTCACAACGTCCACCGCGAGAACTTCGCGGCACCCGGCAAGACGCTTCTGGGGTCTGACTCACACACACCGACACCGGGTGGCATCGGCCAGCTTGCAATCGGGTCGGGCGGACTGGACGTCGCCGTCGCCATGGGTGGGGGTGCCTACTACATCGAAATGCCCGAAATCGTCGAGGTTCGTCTCGAAGGCGAACTGCCGGCGTGGACGACTGCGAAAGACATCATCCTCGAGATGCTCCGTCGTCTGACGGTGAAAGGCGGCGTCGGCAAGATTTTCGAGTTCACCGGTCCCGGCGTCGAGACGCTCACTGCGCCCGAGCGGATGACCATCACGAACATGGGAACCGAACTCGGCGCGACGACGAGCATCTTCCCGACGGACGAGTTGACCCGTGACTACCTCGAACGCGTCGGTCGCGAAGACGAGTACGTCGAACTCCAGGCCGACGACGACGCCGAGTACCACGATTCGATTACAATCGACCTCTCGGAACTGGAACCCCTCATCGCCGAGCCGTCGATGCCTGACAACGTTGTCCCGGTCAGAGAGGCAGCGGGTGCGGAAGTCGACCAGGTCATCATCGGCTCCTGTACGAACGGTGCGTACGAGGATATCCTCCCGGCCGCGAAGATGCTCGAAGACAGGAGTATCAACCTGACGACCGAGATGATAGTCGCACCCGGTTCCAAGAAAGCGAGCGAGATGCTCGCGCGCAACGGATGGACTGCCGAGTTGATGGCTGCCGGGGTCAACTTCTCGGAGGCCACGTGTGGGGCGTGTATCGGCATCGGCCACGTCCCCGGCAGCGACTCCGTCAGTCTGCGGACGTTCAACCGCAACTTCGAGGGTCGCTCGGGTATCGAAGAGGACAACGTCTACCTCTGCTCACCCGAAGTTGCCGCTGCGGCGGCACTGGCGGGCGAAATCATCGATCCACGGGACCTCGCAGAGGAACTCGACGACCTCGAAGACCCTGGTATCGAACTTCCGGAGGAGTACACAGGTGCAGAAAGCGATATCATCACGCCCGAAAACCCCGTCGACGACGACCTTGTGAAAGGCCCGAACATCGGTGAAGTACCGCTGAAAGACCCTCTCGATGCGGCGATTGACGGGGACGTGCTGTTGAAGATGGGCGACAACATCACGACCGACCACATCATCCCAGCCACGCAGGACATCCTGATGTATCGGTCGAACATCCCGAAGCTCTCTGAATTCACCCTCTCACGGGTCGACAACACCTTCGCCCAGCGTGCGCTGAATGCAGATGGCGGGTTCCTCCTCGCTGGTGAGAACTACGGACAGGGTTCCTCGCGCGAACACGCTGCACTGTGTCCAATGTACCTCGGCATCGAGAGCGTCCTCGCCCAGAGCTTCGCACGTATTCACCGTGCGAACCTGTTCAACTTCGGACTGCTTCCGCTCGCAATCGACGAGGAAACGTACGAGACTATCGACCAGGGTGACAGCATCGAGATCGTCGACGACGTGGCCGAGGCTGTCACAGCAGGACAGGAAGAGTTCACCATCCGCGTCAACGACGACTGGGAGACAACCGGAGTGCTCAAAGCGAGTGAGCGCGAGCGCGAGATTCTCGCCGCTGGCGGAAAACTCTCACACGTGAGACAGCAACACGACGAAAGCGGTGCGGCACCTGCTGACGACTGATACTCACAGTCCGAAAGGACCGTTCCTACCCCGCCTGTTCGAGCGATTCTGCGAGCAACTCCGTCAGGCCGACGACTTCGATGTCCTCTTCGAACCCACCTGTTTTGCGGCCGTCTTCGTACATGGTCATGCACATCGGGCAGGCGACGACGAACTTCTCGATTGCATCGCCAGCGTCGGTGTCTTCGAGCGCCTCGCGCAGGCGTTCCTCACTCGGTTTGGGGTCCTCGTCGAAGTCCATCCAGAGACCACCACCACCGCCACCACAGCAGAACGAGTCGGCGCGGTTGCGTGGCATCTCGTGGAGTTCACAGCCAGTCTCCTCGACGAGTTGGCGCGGAGCCTCGAACACCTCGTTGTACCGCCCGAGGTGACACGGGTCGTGGTAGGTGGCGGTATACGAGAGTGTGGCCGGCACGTCGAGCGTCCCAGATTCGACCAGGTCGGCAACGACCTGCGTGTAGTGTTTGACGTCGTAAGCACCGTCGGCGTTCCAGTATCCGTCGACGGGAACGTCCATCATCGGGTCGTCGGCCCACTCACCAAAGTCGAAGTCGGAGTACTCGTTCACGATAGTGTTGTACGCGTGTGGGTCGGTGCAGACGATGGTGTCGAACTCGCAGGCTTCGAACGCGCCGATGAGCTGTGCGGCCTGCGTGACGTACAGTAACTCCTCGCCCATCCGCCGGATGTCGTTACCGTCGTACACCTCGTCTTCGTAGAGGATGCCGTAGTCGACGTCTGCGGCTTCGAGAACGCGGGCGAGACTCCTGGCCACTTTCTGGTTGCGCTCGTCGTAACTCGGGTAGTCTCCCACGTACCAGAGGTACTCGACTTCGGTTTCGCGGGCGTCGGGAACTTCGAAGTCGAGGTCGTCGACCCAGTCGGGTCGGCTACGAGCGGGGTCGCCGAACGTGTTCCCCTGTTGCATCAGGTTCTGGAAGACGTCCTGAACGTTCCTGTCGACGTCGGCCTGCTCGACGAGTTGTCTGTTCATCTCGGTGAACTGTGTGACGTGCTCTATCTCGACCGGACAGGCGTCCATGCAGGCCATACACGCCATACACGACTCCATCGTCGAAGCGTCGATGACGCTCGTCCCGCCGTCGGCCACGATGGGCATCTCCTCAGCGCCTGCGTCGCGCTCCTCGCGGTAGGCTTTGAGGTCGAGGATGACGTCCCGTGGGTCGAGGGGCCGACCAGACGCCTTCGCTGGGCAGACCGACGAACACCGGCCACACTTCGTACAGGCGTCGTGGTCGAGCAGTTGCTTCCAGGAGAAGTCGTCGATGTCCTCCGTCGCGGTGTCTGCGGCGGGGTCCGCCGGGACACTCGGCAGGCGGACACCGGCTTTCGGGTCGCGGGTGACGACGTTGGCGAACGACGAGAGCATGTGGAACGGTTTGGCGTAGGGAATCCACGCGATGAACCACAGCGCAACGAGTGAGTGGCTCCACCAGACAGCCGGATACCACGCCTCCGCTGCGCTCGCGGTGAGGCCGACCTCCATCAGCGTGATGGCGATGAAGTAGCTGACGAAACTCGCCTGTTCGAACGACTGCGGACCGCCCATCCAGCCTGCGATGCGAAACGCTTCGAGCAAGAAGCCGCCTGCGCCCAGCACGAACAGTGACCAGATGAACAGGTCGTCCTCGTAGCTGGTGTGTTTCCCCCAGAGACGGTGGTTACGGACGACGTAGCGACGGTAGAGTGCAACCGTGATACCAGCCATGAACAACAGCCCCATCAGGTTCATCACGAACGAGTACGACAGGAAGAAGTCACCGATGTAAAAGGAGGACCCGGTCGCAGGACCGTAGGCGTATTTATCGATTGCGAGGATGGTCGTCCCGATGAGGAGGGTGAGAAATCCCCAGAGGATGAACGCGTGCATCGCGCCGCCGACGATGTCGCGGTCGAACTGTTTCTCGTTCGAGAACGCGATTCGTGTCGCCTCACGAATCCGCGTTCCGAGATTTCCGAGGCGGTCGAACGGGTCTGCTTTCCCGCTGGTGTAGCGCGCGAACCGGCTGTAGACGCCGTAGACGAACACCAGAATCGCGACTGCTGCCAGAAAGTAAAAGAGTACCTCCTCGACTCGACTGATCTGCCAGAACGTCTCCCTTGTGACTCCCTCACTCATAGTGTTTGAAACCGAGAACGGAGTCTGCTTAAAGCTTTTCTCCCCACTCTCAGACTGTGCCCGGTAGGAGGTAGATATTTATATCACAACGACACAGTACAGTGACACATGGACGAGAAGACAGAAGCCCTCCGTGACATCTTTCTGAAGGTGGCCGACGAGGAGACCGTCACGGAGTCACAGGAAGAGTCACGTGGGTCTGTCGCTGGAGAAGACTCCAGCGAGCAGAGACTTTCGGATACCATTGTGGAGATGCGCGAGAAATTCGACTTCGAGACGGGTCTCTCTGATGAGCAGTTACAACGGCTGGTTCGGTGTTTCTACGATGGCGACGACGACGAGACTATAGCGGCGGAGTTGTCTGTCTCACCCGACACTGTGTTCCGTGGACGTCTGGACGTTCACCTCGTTCGAGACGATGATCCGCCGGGAGCCAGTGTGGACGAGGAGACACGGCGTTTGGTTCGAGCGCAGGCGGATACTGATGACGAGACGCTCAGGAGTCAGCTTGGCCTTGCGTCAGATACGGTCGAAAAAATCAGAGCAGTCGTCGACGCAGAGACTCGTTCGCGACGGGTCAGCCACCGATTTCGGACCACATTCGAGGAACTTCTCACTGACGCCGACCTGAGCACACAACACGTCGCCGCTGCTCACCGTGATGGTCTGACAGAAGCGACCGAGGACGCGGAAGTCGATGTTGACTTCTGAGGCAGGATATCCCGGTCGACGGAATCTGCGGACCGGTGTCTCAGAGCGAGAAAACACACACCGCAGTTTATGATGGTTCTCTGCATATCAGAACCCGAGAACGAACAACGATGGACGAGATACTTCGGCAACTCGATGGAACGACGAACGTTCTACTCACAGAGTCGTCAATCGGAGACAACGGGGAGTTCGTGACGTCGTTACTTCGTAAGCAGCCGTCGGTACCGAACGTGTTGTTTGTGACGTACACTCGTCCAGCGTCGCTGTATGTGGACCAACTCAATGGAGACGTCTCTATCGAGAACGCGGCTGTCATCACTGTCGGGAACAAGTCCTCTGAGGTCTCTGACGAGAACGTTCTTATTGAGCCTGTCTCCTCAGCAAACGACCTGACTAGTCTCGGTATCAGAATGGACCAGTTTCTCTCACAGTGGGGTGATTCGACACTTATCTACTTTGATTCGCTGACGCCAATGCTTCAGTACGTTACACTCCGAGCTGCCTACGAGTTTGTCCACACGGTTACCGGCCGAATCTCTCAGAGTGAGGCACAGTCGTGCTTTTGTATCACTCCCGAGGCACACGACGAGAAGGAAGTTGCTGCCCTTACATCGCTGTTCGATGCGAAACTCTCACTCGAGGAACCGCCATCTGTGCAGCGTCGAGACATCCCGGAGCCGCTCCGGTGAGAGACGTTCCTATGCTTCCTCAGCCAGGTCTTCCCAGAGATACCAGAGTCCAGCCTCTTCGATGAGTCTGTAGTACACCTCGATGTCTCCATCGCTGCCGGTTTCGATATCTCCGTATACGTAGCCAACATCGTCGAAATCCTGGAATTCGATGAGTGAGTCGTCCGTCTCTTCGAGGTCATCGACACTCTGACCCGTGGCGTCTGCGACATCCTCACGGTCCCACTCTTCAACCTCGTTGACAGTGATGTCTTCCTGTTCGGCGAACGGCGGCTGTCCGTTGTCGTGAACGAGCTGGTCCGCGAACTCCATGTCACCCTCGTCGACAGACTCGAAGTAGTCTTCAACCAGTTCGACTAGCTCGTCGTCGTCTCCGAGACAACCAGCCAGTGCGACCATCGCTGTCGTCCCTGCTCCGGCGATGAATGTGCGTCGGTTCATATCTGGGGTACCGAGCAGATATATTTAAGTTTTCCGTAACATACCCTCAAAAGCAGCACCTTCGAGTCGGACATATTATACTGGTCGACGGAACGATTGATAGTTCTCACACGGCACGGACGGGTTGTGAACCTGTCTCAGATTCTGTCGACCGGTTCACTGTACCACCCTTGTCTGTCCTGCTCAGAGAAACGAGTCCTCCACTTATAAGTGGCGAACGTGTGTCGACCTGTGTAGACCAATGGTTGCCATACAGACACAAAATCTGACCCGTCGTTTCGGGGACGTGGTCGCAGTGGACTCGCTCGACCTGGAGGTGCGTCGAGGTGAAGTGTACGGATTTCTGGGGCCTAACGGTGCTGGCAAGTCGACCACCATCAACATGCTTCTCGATTTCGTACCCGCCACATCCGGAACAGCAACTGTCGTCGGACACGACATAGAGACTGAATCACTCGCTGTTCGGCAGAAAACTGGCGTCTTACCCGAGGATTTTGGGGTCTACGACCGCCTGACTGCGCGCAAACACGTCCAGTTCGCCATCGACACAAAAGACGCAGACGACGACCCAGCGGAACTACTTGTCCGTGTGGGCCTCTCCGAGGCCGCCGACAGAAAAGCAGGAGGGTTCTCGACCGGCATGGCACAGCGGATGGCGCTGGCGATGGCACTCGCAGGTGACCCGGAACTGCTCATTCTCGACGAACCCTCGAGCGGTCTCGACCCGAACGGTGCACGCGAGATGCGACAGATTGTCCGCGAGGAGGTCGACCGGGGTGCG
>PUMG01000225.1 GCA_003551265.1 Halovenus sp. | reverse complement strand
GCTCGAACGCTCGAAAGCTGCGATGCGAGATGCAGGCCAGCGCGTCACCAGACGGGATTTCCTCACGTATCACCACTTCGACGTTCGTGACCGACTCGATGCAGTAGATATTCCATCTCTCGCCATCGTGGGCGAACACGACCGACTGACGCCACCCGCATATCACGAGTACCTCGCCGAGAATCTCCATGATTGTGAGTATGTCTGTCTCGAAGACGGTGGTCATCTGGTCATGCTCGAACAGCACGAAGCGTTCAACGCTGCCCTGTCGGAATTCCTTGGGGTGTATCCTGGTTGAAATATAATACAGAATATATGTTGTTGTTTTTTGATTTCTCATTGTTGAAAAACTGTCTAAGAGTGAGTGACTCTCTCTGGTCTTGTTTTTCACAGTCTGAAATAAGTACGAACATTTAATATTACCTTACACTAAATTTACTTACTAACACAACGCACCCGGCGAGCCTTCGGGGGCCAGAGTCCCAGTGGTATAAGCTGACGGCCTTGAGACAGGGGAAGGGCTGGTACGGTCCGTTGTCCACGAGAACACAGCTATGCAACTCAAGAAATTTATCACAGCGGACGATGCGGTGAGTTCGGTCATCGGCGTCATACTGATGGTTGCCGTCACGGTCATTCTGGCGGCAGTCGTTGCGACGTTCGTGCTCGGACTGGGAGAACAGGTCAGCGACGTAGCGCCCGAAACGAGCTTCGATTTCGACTTCGATGAGAATCCAACTAACGGCGAAGACTCTTGGGGAGAAGGAGGAAACGAGAGTCTCCTCACGATTACCCACGTCGGAGGCCCAAGCATCGATGCGTCGTTGCTCAGTGTGACGGGAAGCAGCGTCGCAGAATATGATGACTTTTCGGGAGCGCTTGACCAGATGTCTGCTGGCGATAGCGTCTCGATATGGATGAAGACCGAGGACTCTATCTCCGTCGTCTGGACGAACCGGGACGGAACCCAATCTTCAGTCCTCCGGTCGTTCGACGGGCCTGAGGCGTAGGTAATGGTTCCTCGGAGGTGTTCTCGCTCATCTCGTCCACTCTGTTGTCCGTGACTCGGGGAACAGCTATACTCGACGAGTGTATAGAGTCGGTATGACAGACACAGCAACACACGTCGTCGTCTCGTATCCTGCGGACCTCTCGACGTGGGGCCGAGACATCGTCGAGGGGACTCCGTTCGTGACGTACCTGCCGAAAGCACACGACACAGCCGAACCCGGCGAGATCTGGGAGGAGTTCGTTGGAGTTGGCTGCTGTGGGAGTGCACTCGATGTCCCGCTGCGGGTCGAAGATGTACAGGGTGGGTCAACACTCACCTCGGAGACGACGTTCGAGTTCACCGTTCGTGAAGCCTGTGGTATCGAAGGCGGGTGGCGAGTCCAGAGCGCTGCCGGACCGTGACTCACATGCTTTCCATCCCGTTGGCTTTCAGCACTGACGTATCCGGATTCTTTTCACTGTCCAGATGGCAGTAATGCCCTCCTGCATTGATTCTCAACTCGGGAGAACTCGCTTCGGTACGGTCAAACAGTCGTTTGAGCGAACACCGGCTGTTTATATCCGGGGGTTGTAGTGAGAGGTATGACAGGGCTTACACGACGAAAGGTGCTGGGAATGAGTATCGCTGCAGGAACAGCAGGGCTTGCTGGCTGCCTCGACGGCCTGGTGGAGTCAGACGACGAACTCGAAGACGACGACGGTGCGGACGATGACACGCCGGACGATGACACCCCAGACGACACTGAAGACGAACCGGAAGAGCTCAGTGTAGTCTCGGTGAGTGTCGACACCATCGACGCAGACTGTGGTTCAGAGGACGCTGACGATTCGTCGTACGAGATAGATGACAACACCGTCGAGGTCACTGGTGTACTGGTCGCTCCGAACCCGTGTCACGAGGCAGTGGCTGACACCGAAATCGAGGGTGCCGACCTCACTGTGTTCGTCGACCCAGAAGCAGAGGACGATGTAGAACACTGCGTCGACTGTATCGGTGAAATCGAGTACGAGGTCGAAGTCGAGTTGAGCGACGATGGTGTCGACTCCGTCGAGGTCGTCCACGGTTCAGACACTGACTCTTCGGGCGCGTCAGGCGGTGTTGAAGACGACGAAGCGCCGTCACTGGAATCCGTCGAAACGCTCGACGCCGCCTGTGCGACCGAGAGCGAAAGGGCAGACGCGAGTCTCGATTCGGACCTGGTGACTCTCGAAGGACTCGTCGAGGTGTCCAACCCGTGTCACGAAGTCGAAGTCACGGACCTCGCGCTGGATGACCAGACGTTGACAGTCGAAGTGGACGTTGAGTCCACGCTGGAGGAGGACGCAGCCTGCCAGGATTGCATCGGACAGATAGAGTACGAGGCGACGGTGGCAGTCGGTGACAACTCGGTCGAGACGGTGATTGTCGAGCACGTTCCGGGCGAGACACACGAAATCTCGCTGGAGTGAGCGCCAACTTTTTCACATTCGACACTCAAACGGCTTGTTTGGACCAGTATACAATATTTAGCAGTGACCTGCCGCTCGAAAGTAGACATTCGTCCAGTCTTCTGGTGAGAGTGAGAGGGCTTTCCGTCTGTAAGCCCTAGCAGTGGTATGGCATCAGACCCAAACGACCCGTTGCGTACGGCACGTCGGTATGGAAACACCGTGTTGGCGATTGCAATTCTTGCAGCTGTGCTGGTTGTCGTCGTCGGATTACCGGTCGTCGAAGGAGCGCTCGAAGTGGACCCGGCACTCATCATCGGTCTGCTCGTGCTCGGGCTGGCGATTGTCACGGTCAACTCCTCGGTGAAGATCGTCGAAGCGTACGACAAGAAAGCGCTGACCATCTTCGGTGAGTATCGCGGACTGCTCGACCCGGGCATCCACTTCGTCGCACCGTTCGTCAACCGAACGTACCGCTTCGATATGCGGACACAGACGCTTGACGTGCCGCGTCAGGAAGCTATCACCCGTGACAACTCGCCGGTGACCGCCGATGCGGTCGTCTATATCAAGGTAATGGACGCCGAGAAAGCGTTCCTCGAAGTCGACAACTACAAGAAAGCGGTGTCGAATCTCGCTCAGACGACGCTCCGTGCGGTGCTGGGTGACATGGAACTCGACGACACACTCAACAAGCGCCAGCAGATAAACGCGAAGATTCGAACGGAACTGGACGAACCCACAGACGAGTGGGGGATTCGTGTCGAGAGCGTCGAGGTCCGTGAGGTCAACCCTTCGAAGGATGTCCAGCGGGCGATGGAAGAGCAGACCTCCGCCGAGCGCCGTCGTCGTGCCATGATTCTGGAAGCGCAGGGTGAGCGCCGGAGCGCAATCGAGAAGGCCCAGGGTGACAAGCAGTCGAACATCATCCGCGCACAGGGTGAAAAGCAGAGCCAGATTCTCGAAGCCCAGGGTGACGCCATCTCGACCGTTCTCCGGGCGAAGGCGGCCGAGTCCATGGGCGAGCGCGCGGTTATCGAACAGGGGATGCACACGCTCGAAGAGATTGGCAAGGGCGAGTCCAACACGTTCGTCCTGCCACAGGAGCTCACGTCGCTGGTCTCGCGCTACGGCAAGCACCTGCAGGGGAGTGACATCAAAGAGAACGGTCACATCCTCGAGGCGCTGGATTTCGACGACGAAGCCCGCGATATGCTCGGACTCGACCAGATAGAGGAGATACTGGCCCAGTTCGACGAGGGTGATGTGGGAGGACCAGTTGGTGAACGAACAGAGACACCCGCCGAGACTGGACCGGCGATGAAAAGTGCCGACGAGGTCGTCAAAGAGATGGACGAAGAACTAAAACAATCCTGATAAGTGGAAATCCTGTCGGATTTCGCTTCCCAGTATCTGAGTCTGTCCCGAGGTATTCGAGTGCTCGTACGGCTCCCTGCGGTCGCCGTGCGAGCGGAGGGACGTCTCACGTGGTTCGTTCCCCTGCTCGTAACGGGACTTTTTCTGTTATTTGTCGTCTCTGTCACAGAGAGAATCACACAGGGGGGAGACAGAAACACAATGTTTAAACAGAGACCTCGGTTAAAATCAGGTAGCGGGATGGGATAGCTAGGAGATTCCGGCGGGCTCATAACCCGCAGATCGGTGGTTCAAATCCACCTCCCGCTATTTTGCGCGAACAAAACGACGAGCGAAGCGAGGAGTTCGTGAGCGCAAAGAGCGACTGGATTTGACGTAGACCAGACGCGCACAGCGAAGCGAGCACGTCTGGACGTGGTTCAAATCCACCTCCCGCTATATTGTGCCGCGAGCAATCCGCGAGCGGCAAATGTGCGTTGGATTTGAAGTAGACGAGTCGCAGCGCGAGCAGAGCGAGCGACCGTCTCGGCGTGGTTCAAATCCACCTCACGCTACTTTTGCGCGAACAAGACGATGAGCGAAGCGAGGAGTCCGTGAGCGCAAAGAGCGACTGGCTTTGAGAGCGAACACTCAGAATACGCTCTCACCAGACCGCCACTTGTCGATCACGTCGAGTAGCAGCTCGGTGTCGATGTCGTCTCCCCGCCAGTGGTCGATCGCATCGAGCAGACCACCCGTGTCGACAGTTCCGTTCTCTGCGTAGGTGACGACACTGTGTTCGATTGTGACCGTCGCGCTGTCTGCATCGTTGTCACTGACAACCGTCACCTCGATATCCCCGACGTCTTCGTCGAGCGTCTCGTGGGTGAACATCTCTGTCTTCTCCTGTCCACCATCCAGCGTCATCTCGACTTCGTCCTGTGCAGTCCCCTCAACTTCGAAGACGATGTCCTGCGTGTCTGTCTCGCTTTCAGTGTTCTCGACAGTTGCGTTCACTTCTACCGGTTTACCGTCCGGGACGCTCTCGGGCGCGTCCACGACTTCGACGCTGAAGAAGGCGTCACCACTGACTGTCACGGTCTCACTCGCCGTGTCGTCCTCGCTTGCGACCGTCACGTTGAGATCACCGACGTCATCATCATCTGTGTCGTACGTGAGTGTCTCCGTCTTGTTCTCTTCACCATCGAGTTCCATCTCGACGGAGTCCTCCTCGGTTCCATCAACCTCCAGTACGATGTCCTGGGTGTCGTTCTCGTCACCATCGTTCGTCACCTCGACGTCCACTTCGAGTGTCTCACCGGCGTCCACCGGCGAGTTCGTGTCGGTGATGTCCACGAGGAAGGTCGCAGGCTCGTCCACGTCGCCGACAGTGAGCGTCGGGAGTGATTCATCGTTGAGCATCAGGTCGTACGTTCCCGATTCGTTGAACTGCTCGGTCAACGTGACGAACTCGCTCTCGTCTGCGGGGATGGTGACGTTCATCGACGTTCGCTCCTCACCGTTTGCGAACAGCGTCAGCGTCTTCGTCCCCTCACTTTCACCGATGTTGAACACCGCTGCCTGTACGAGTGCCTCGTCACCCTCATCGATCTGGTTCAGAACGAGGTCCGCTTCGTCCATCAGGAATATCGCCTCTGCTTCGAGAACCGTCACTGACGACTCTGCAGCCGTGTCCTCGCTGGCGATTTCGTAGTAGTACTCGCCGGGTTCGATGTCACCGGGCAGGAACGTAAACTCGGTCGAGCGGGTATCGTCGCTCAGGATTTCGAACTCCTCGTGAGACTCCTGTGCCACTGGGCCGCGGACCGTCTGGATGTCTCCCTTCCAGGGCCTGAGGACGTCGGGTGAGACTCGCGTCGAATTGTAGGCGACAACCTCGTCGGCGAGTTCCTCGGTCACTGTGAACGAGAGGGTCTGGCCAGTGTCGACCCAGTCGACTGCTGCATCGTCCTCGTAGGTTCCGTTGACGGGTGTTGCGAGCGGGTCGTCGTTGTTCTGTCCGAGCAGGAACGTTCCGTTCTCGTCGAGGAACCCGAGCGGGTGGCCGTCGTCTTCTTCCCACTGTTCGTTCACAATCGTGTAGCGTACCCCTTCGACGAGCGTCAGTTCGGGGTCGAGGTGGTCTTCCTGGTTCTCGAACTGCTCAAATTCGGCTCCCTCGATGTCGGTAACGTTCCAGGCGGCGAAGTCGAAATCACCCTCCTCGTAGCGGTCCATCGTCGCAACCACCTCGGGGTCGGTCGCGTTCTGCAGGTCGCTCGACGTCTCGGCGACGGTCAGGTCTATCGACTGAGTTCCGTCATCTTCACCGATGTTCGAAACGTTGGCCACGAACTCGCCGGTTTCGTTCTGCCTGAACGACGATCCTGGCCTGTTATCGTCGAGTTCGACATCGAAGAAGTCGGTCCCCTCGACCAGTCCGTCGACCTGTACCACATCGACCGGAAGCGTCGATTCGATTACTGTTGGAGTGTCATCCACCAGTCGCTCTTGCATCGTCTCGAGTTCCACCTCGTACGCACCGGGCAGTTCGAACGAATGGGTGAATTCGAGCGTTTCGGTCTCCCCATCCTCGACGAAGACGAACGTCTCAACTGGGTCGTCGATGAGCTGTTCCCCTCCGGCGACGGGAGTGACTCTGATGCTCCCCGGGTCGCTTCCGGTGTTTTCGACTTCGGCAGTCACGGTGACGTTCCCTTCGGTGTCGACTCTCGTCTTGTCGACACTTCCTTCGACGACCATCTCTGCATCTTCCGGCGGGAGCACTCCTAACTGTCCGGCCGAGAGCTGGTTGATAGTGAACTCTATCTGCGGTCCAGGTGGCGTTTCGAGGAACCGGAACGTGACGTTGATCTCTTCTGTCTCGCCGGCACCGACGCTCACCTGCTTGGGCCCGTCATTGGGAACGCCGTCGACGATAATCGGTGAGACGTCGCTGTAGAACGGGAAGCCATCGGCACCGAGAGCCAGGTCGAGGTACTCATCGGAGACGCCGTCGTTCGTCACGTTCACTTCGACTGTTACGTCCTGGCCAACAGTCGCCTGTGGAGGTATGAGTTGGTTTCCGTCGTCGTCTTCGTACGCGACCCCGTCGACCACTCTGGCATCGTTGACTGTCAGTTTCTCGCTGATGGCGTAGAAACCGCTGTCGTCGTCACCGACGTACACCGCCCCGTCGAGAATCGCTGGTGAAGACCGAACCGTCTCGCCAACTGAAAGCTCCCATACCAGTTCGCCACCGTTGTCCATCGCGCCGTGCAATGCGTTCAATGCGTAGACGCTGCCCGCGTCGGTGCCGACGATAACGTTGTTCACACCGCTAGCTGGTGAGGATTGGACAGGGGCATCGACGCTCGCGTTCCACTCTTCGGTCCCGTCTGTCGTGTTGACTGCGTACACCGTTTCGTCCATGCTGGCGACGTAGAGCTTGTCGTTGAGCTCTCTGAGCGCTGGCGAGGCGACGATGTCGTCGTCCGTCTCGAACGGTGCAGTCCAGACGCTCTCACCGGAGCCAGCGGCCATCGCGTAGACGTTGTTGTCGGTGCTGGCGACGTAGATGACGTGTTCGTCGACGACTGGCGAGGCGACGACTGGCCCACCTGTCGGCATCGACCACTCCTCTGTCCCGTCTGCTGCGTCGATTGCGTACAGGCTCGTGTCGTCGCTTCCGACGTAGACCACTCCGTCTGCGACTGCTGGCGACGATTGCACGCTGTCGCCGGTCTCGAACTCCCATACCTCGCTTCCGTTGGTCACATCGAGCGCGTAGACGGAGCCGTCGTCACTTCCGACGTACAGTGTGCCATCGGCGACGACCGGCGAGGAGCGAACGCTGTCACCGACCTCGGTGCTCCAGTGTTCTGTTCCGTCCGTGGCGTCGAGTGCGTAGACCGAGCTGTCGTTGCTGCCGACGTAGACCGTCTCCTCGAACACCGCTGGAGAGGACCGAACCGCACCGTCAGTCGAGGCGTTCCACTCCTCCTCGCCGGTGCGCTGGTCGAAGGCGTAGACGGTGCCGTCGTCGCTTCCAACGAAGACGAGTTGTTTCATCCCATTGGCCGTCCCGACTGTCGCCGCCGCGGGTGAGGAGACGACCGCATCGTCAGTCGATTCGTTCCAGCGCTGACCCACGTGGCCGTCCGGTCCCGGACCGGAGAATTCGAACTGGCCGGGGTCGAGAAGGGCGTTGCTGTATGCGACGTTGTCGTCACCGAAGCGGAACTGCGACCAGGCGGCCGTGACCGTTACCTGCTGTGGGGGCAAGTCGCCGACCGTGACGTCGTAGGTTCCTGCTTCGTCGAACTGGTGAGAGAACGTCACAGTCTCGCTCTCGTGTCCGGTGAGGACGCCCGTCTGGAAGTCTGTCTCCTGACCGTCGATTTCGAGCGGTGCGTTGTACGCCCCGGTTCCGATGTCATCGTTGGCCACCGTCGCCGTCACGTTCACCGAGTTTCCGGTCGAAATCTGCCCCGGTGTGACTGACAGGTCCTCGAAGCCGATGTCCGCCTCGCCTTCGCTGACGGTGAGTTCCTGTGAGTCGTCGTCACCCACCGCGAGTTCGTAGACGCCTGCCTCGTCGAACGATTCGGTGAACTCGACCGTCGTACTCGCCGAGGGGTCCAGCGACACTGGTTCAGATGCGATAACATCTCCGTCTTTGGTCAGGTTGACCGGCGTCTCATCGGACGCGATGTTCCCGAAGTTCTGTGCGGTTGCGGTGATGTCGACCTCCTCGTCAATGCCGACCTCCGTCGCACTGAGTGTCGTATCCGAAACGCCGATGGAGTAGTCGAGAATATCGACAATCCCGGCAAGTCGGTCGTTTATTACGACCTCAACGTCGTTCCAGTACCACTCGTCTTCGAGGAGTTCGAAGGACACCGTCTCGAACGTCTCTGGGGGAACACTCACCGTCTCGCTTCCGTCATCGAGTGGGCCGAGCGTCGCGTTCACGTCGAGCGAATCAGTGTCGTTACCGATGTTGTACAGCGTGGCGTTGGCCACGACTGGTTCACCGACAGGTACCTGGTCTTCGGCCACCTCGCGGTCGGTGAACAACACCCCCGTTGGCTGTTCAGGTTCGACTGCGTGCTCTGTGACGCTGAACGACGATGTCCGGGTTGTCTCGCGGTATGCCGAGTCTGTCGGTAAAACCTGGGTGAAGTTTCGTGCATTCACTGTCGCTGTGGCAGCGTAGTCGCGTGGCCGCAGTGTACCCGGTTCACCGTCCGTGTATTCGAGTGTGAACGTCCGTGTCTCGTTCGGTTCGAGAACCACACGTGGCAGCGAGTCGCCATCCTTTTCGAAGCGCTGGGTCGAAGCCCTAACCTCGAGTCCGACGTCCTGTGTAAACGCACTCGGGTTGGTTATCTCCAGGTTGGCTTCGATGGTGAACCCACTCCCCTCATCAACCTCCTCTTCGGACAGTGCGAGTTCGGAGACTTCGAGCGCCTCCGTCTCCTGATACGCTACGAGCGGTGCTGGTCCAGAACCTCTAAATGACAGGATAGTGCCGTCGGAGACGGCCTGTGGCCGAATTTGTCCCGGAGAAGTGGTGAGGTGCTCGCCGGTGTCGTGGTCTATGATGGAGTTCCTGGCGAAAATTGTCCCATCCGCGACGACGACTGGACGGCCGGCGTTGCCGGTTTCGATTTTGTACCATTTGATCTCACCATCCACCAGATCGATTGCGTGCATCCCTTGTGGCTCTGTTGGCCCTGCATGGCCTGCAATCAGCAGTTCATCAGTGACCGCAAACGTGTTCGTGCCTCTCCCGGTGAGCGGTGGCGAATCGGAGAAGTCCTCGTGGGCTGTCGTCCACAGCTCCTCAGAGAGATTTGCCGGGCTGAGCGCCGCCCACTCCATCGCTTCGGTTGAGAGGTTCGCGTACGACACGTACACGGTATCGTTGTCGGTCACGTGGCGAAATGAACTGGGCTCGAAGGTCCGGGAGTCGGTAAGCTCCAGGGTTTCGGCGTCGAGTGAGTACAGCGTGTAGTCAACACGGCTATTCCCAGATATATCGTACCCCTTGACCAGGATGTGTTCGTCCGATGCTCGTGGTTCTATGACCCATTCACGCGGAAGATGCGTACTCAGAGCGTTCCCTCCGTCGGTGCTGTCGAGACTCAACACTAGCCCATCATTGAAGAAATCACTGTCTCCATCTCTGTTTGTCGAAGCGAACGCCAGTCGGTCGTCGACGAGAAGTAACTCTGTATCGTATCTTAGCGAGCGGTTTCCGAACTCCCGGAACTCGACGTTGTTGCTCCCACGCTCCCAG
>PUMG01000307.1 GCA_003551265.1 Halovenus sp. | reverse complement strand
GACCTGCTATCAGGGAGGCCGCAGTTGCCTACGAGTCTCGCGAGAACAGCGCCGTCCCCTACGACCGTTTCCGTACCGGCACTGACTATCCCTCACCGGCAACGATGAAGGAGCGAACGCTGTGATCTGCCGTCTGAACGGAACTGTTCGACGAGGTCGTGTGGTCCGTCTTCCAGAAGACGTCGATCCGACCGCAGTGGCCGCTGCTGTTCGAGCCCCGGAGACCGACGTGGGAGACGGCGTCAGTGTCTCGTGTCCCCACCCTTCCGAGTTTCACCACCACGTCGGCTGTATCTATCCAGAGATGGGGTTGCGAACACGGACAGCGCTTGCCGCGGCAGGACGAACCCGTGGACTCACGACGCCGTACGACGACGAACTTCGTGAGAGTCGACAACTGCTCGATGATCTGGCGGTCGAGACACGTCCGGTTTCGATCCACAGCGACCAGTTGCCTGATGGTGACGGCGAACAGCGAATCGACACCGACAGCGAAATCGAGCGTGCCAGACTCGCTGTTGCGGCTGCCCGTGGTCGATTACTGGAGCGACGGGACAGCGGACTCGATACGGAATCAGCCGAGGCTCGTCTCGAAGCTGCAGTCCGGAAACTCTCGGAAATCGAGACGACCGCAATCGCAACCCGACAGGAGACCGAACGCGAGCGTGAGCGACGACGCGCGCGTCGGGACGCCTACGAGGAGAAGTTTCGGCTCGAAGACCGCGTGGCCAACCTCGAGCGACAGGCGAGGCGTTATCTCGTGGACCAGCTTCGTGAGGAGTTCCACTCAGCCGTCCTGGCGACCCCTGGTTCCCCTGCCCATCAGACGAACTTCACGGAGACACAGGTGTTCGATATCGACGCAGTGACAGCCGCACTCGCTCTCTCCCGGATTGGGAAGCTCCGTGCACCGGTCGTTCTCGCAGTCGACAGATTCGACTCACCCGAAGCAGCCAGCGACTGGCTCGATGCGCCCGTTATTTCTCTGATGACGTACGATAGGTCTCGGTGAGTTCCCGGGCAGATTCACTCGTTAGCATCAGTCGAACAGTTCCTCGAACACTTTCGACTGCGCACTGCGGAGGTGCTGGTGGTACGTCGGTCGGGAGATGTCCATCGCTTCGGCGAGTTCGTTCCCGTCGACCTTGCGTGGCCAGTCGAAAAAGCCACCCAGATAGGCCGTACGAAGGGCAGTTTCCTGCCTGTCGGTCAGGCGGTCACTGAGCGCGGCTTTGAACTCCTGTCGCGTCTGGACCGGTCGCTCCCGCTCGTGGTAACCGAGTAAGTCTGTGCCAGGATAGCGCCGTTCGACCAGTTCGAACAGTTCGCGTGCTTCGGCCTCGTAGGGCAACTCGACGGTAAAGCGTGAGATTCCCTTTTCGACCAGTACCTCACGGACCACCGCCCCGTGTTCGGCGAGCATCGCGAGCAGCGAATCCTCGACGACCAGTTCGAGAAGACCCTCGTCCTCGTGTTCGGCAATCGCCGTCGCCTCGATCACTTCGTGGTCGCTACGGGCGCGGTCCAGGAGGGCTGCGGTATCGACGTTCGTCGCCGAGACGTAGAGGCGAACCGTGCCATCCGAGTGGAAGTCCGTTCCGACTGATTCGAGTTCGGCCTCCGTCCCGGCGGAGAGACGGGTGAACAGCAAGTCGGTGCTACCGACAGCGAATTCGAGTTCCAGAATAGCCGTCGCATCGAAAATCCGACCTCGCTCGACCGCGTTGATGGCGTTCGCAACGGCACGTCCCAGCGCATCGAGGACGACTCGCTCGCGCTCGTCGAACGCGTCGGGGGCGGCCGCACACACTGAGAGAACGCCGTACGTCGCCTCTTTGTACACGAGCGGGATGAGAATCGTACTGGTGACCCCGCTGTCGGCGACGATGTCTCCCCAGTAGTCATCCCTGGCGTGGATGTCGGGTATCACCTGTGTCGTTCCCTCGGCGTAGGTTGTTGCGACCGGCCCATCGTCACCGCTCAGGGCGAAGGAGTGTCCCTCCAGTGAGAGTGACTCAGTTCCTCCCCAGGCAGTCGGCACCAGTTGGTCGCTCGTGACGTCTGGCTGTCCAATCCAGGCGAACTCGTACGGGTCGGCCGCTGCAAGTTCCTCGACGACGCCCGCTTCGAGTTCGGCTCGCGTCCGGGCATGAACCAGGACCTCGACGGTGTTCTGGACCAGTCCGTTCACCCGGTCGAGAACGCGCTCGGTGTGTTCGCGTGCTTCCCGAAGCTCTTGCATCCGTTTTGCGCGCATACACGCCGCTGCTGCGCTCGTCGCGAGCAAGGCGAGGACGTGCTGGTCGGTCTCATCGAACGCGTTCGGCTCGGTCGAACCGACGGTTATCGTCCCGTGGACGCCAACAGGGTAGTACATCGCCGAGCGCGCCTCTCCATAGGGGTACGTGCTCTCGACCGTCGCGAAGTCGTCGACGATTGTTGGCTCACCCGAAGCGAACACCTCACCTGGATACCCCTCGCCAACCTCGTAGACGGGTCGTTCACCCATCAGCGTCTCGACCCCCGGCGTCATAGCAACCGGTTTGAGTGTGTTACACTCGGAATCGTACAGACGGAAGACAGTGATGTCTTCGTCCATGAGCAGTTCGATTGCGTTCGTGGCCAGTTCGCCGACGTGCTGTCGGTCGCGCGCTTGCATGAGTGACCGCGTCGTCTCGAGAATCGTCGACAATCGCTCGCGGTGAGCGTGCTGTTCGGTGATATCCCGTCCCACTCCTGTTGCGCCGATTATGTCTCCTCCGCTGTCGTAAAGCGGGGCACCGGAGAGTTCGTACGGCGTTCGTGTTCCGTCAGCTTCGAGCGTCGCCTCGACTGACACACGTTCGCCCTCGAAGACAGCGTCGAACACCGCCGCTACCTTCTCGCGGTCTTCGGCCGCGACGAACGTTTCCGGCACACCCGATACGAGTTCGTCGGCGGAGTACCCCGTCACCTGCTCGAAGCGGTCGTTCCAGCGCAACAGTGCCCCGCTCTCGTCGAAGGCGTACACTGGGTCAGGCAGGCTATTCAGGAGACTCTCGGTGAACGCCTGCTGGTGTTCGAGTTCTCGCTCGGAGCGCTGGCGCTCGAGCATGAGTGTCAACCAGTCGGCGAGCAACTCCACGAACGCCCGTTCGTGTTCGTCGAACCCGTCCGAGCGTGGTTCGGAATCTGCGAAACAGACGGTCCCGTGCTGGTGACCATCGACCGAGAGCACGACACCCAGATAGCACTCGAGACCGAAGCGCTCGTACTCGGGTCCTGTGAGTCGGTCTGAGGACGCTGCATCCGAGACATCGAGCGTCCCGCCGGTTTCGAGCGTGTACTGGCAGTACGTCTCCGACAGCGGCGCACTCGAACCGATTTCCAGGCGTGAATGGTCGCCGACGCTGTGAGTAATCTCCTGTACGCCGTTGTCGATGCGAGTGACGAATCCGTATTTCACACCGAGGTAATCGGTGCCGATAGCGAGCATCCGCTGAATCTTTTCGTCCCGCGAGTAGCTGAGGTCCGAGGCGACGTCGTGGAGCCGTTCGAGAACTGCCGCCTGTCGCTCTCGTGCCTGGCGTATCCGTGTACGCTCGGTCACGTCTCTGAGAAGAATCGAAACGCCGTCACCTGATGGGTAGACCGTCCCTTCAACCCGAACGGTCCGCGGGTCGACAGCATCCTGGATCTGGACAGTCTCTTCGAACGTGGCGGTCTCTCCGTTGGAGAGTGCCGCCTCGACGTGCTCGAACAGCGCCGAGTCGGTGAGTGTCTCCAGCGTGGTTTCGACGTGTTCTCCGACGACTCTGTCGTGGTCGACCTTGAGCATCGCTGCTGCTGCGCTGTTTACATACACCACCTCCAGAGACGCATCCAGCGCCAGAAATCCGTCCGAGATTCGCTCCAGTACTTCTTTCTGCCAATTCTTTGAAAGTTCGCTGTCGATGCTCATGTGGATACTAACAGTGTAGGTATCCGAGGGTATAAACTCTCATCACACCAGGTCGCTCGCTTCGAGATGTCCGTACAGCGCGGGGTGAAGCGGACCGTTCGAGCCGAGCAGTGACTTGCGGTCGTCGGCGTCGAACTCGATGACATACTCTTCGTTGAACCGGTCGGTTATCCTCGCACCAGCCGCTCTGGCGATGACCAGCCCTGCTGCGACGTCCCACGGATAGGTATCGTACTCCCAGACGGCGTCGGCGCTCCCGTTGGCGAGGTAACAGAGGTTGAGCGCAGCCGACCCGAGCGAGCGAACGCCCTGTGTCTCGTTGTAGCAGTGAGTCAGAAAGCTTCCATCAGGGTCGTAGCCCGAAAGCAACATACTCTCATCGAGCGAGTCGCGGTCGGTCGTGACGATTGTTGTGTCACCCTTGTAGGCATCTCTGCCAGCGATAGCGTGGAAGGTTTCGTCGGTCTCTGGAACGTAGACGACACCCAGAACCGGGTTCCCCGATTCGAGCAGTCCAATCGAAACAGAGTACTGTGGATTGCCGTGGGCGAAGTTTCCGGTTCCGTCCACGGGGTCGATCACCCACCGGTACTCGCTGTCGCCCTCGACCGCCTCACTCTCTTCGGAGAAGATGCTGTGAGTCGGAAACTCGTTTTCGATGACGGTCGTGATGATACGGTTGGCCTGGTGGTCCGCCTCGGTGACGATGTCGGCTTTGTCGCTTTTGTACGTTATCTCTTCCACCCGACCGTGGAGCTCTCTGAGGGGGTCGCCCACACTCTGGGCGGCCTCGATTGCAACCTCCCGGGCGTGTTCAATCAGGGTTTGCTGTTTCGGTGGAATCTCCTCCTGCAGTAGCTCTCGCGGGCCGTCTCCCTCGTCACGGATTCCCCAGCCGAGTTTCTTCGTGATTGCGGTCATGAACTGGTCGTCGTAACTCGTCCTGACAACGTGTGCACGTTCGTCGGCGCCGGTGATTCTGACGACAGTGTTCTCGCTCAGAATCTTGTGCGACCGGCCACCGTCGACGAGCAGGCTCGCTTGCCCACGCGTGACAATCTCGATTTCGGCAGAGGCGTCCATCACCAGCGGTCGAACCCCGAGGCGATGTGTGTGCAGCGGGACAATCTGCAACGAGTGGTTGTCAGCCGGCAGATGAACCGGACCACCAGCCGACAGTGAGAGCCCCGTCGAACCAGTCGGCGTCGACACCGCTACACCAGTTCCCTCGTACTGTCCGACGTACTCGTCGTCTGCAAACACGTCGAGTCTGGTCACCTTCCGATCGAAGGGGTTCTCTGGCGGAACATGCTCGATTGTGACCTCGTTGATGCCTGTCGTGTCGAGACCGCCAGATGTCGCGTGCAGTTTCTGTCGAGTGTCGACTCGCGCCCGTCCACGGATAACTTCGTCGAGCGCCGCTTCGATGTCGGCACTCTCGACGCGAGCCAGAAACGAGAGGGTTCCGGCGTTGATTCCCAGTTGTGGAACGCCGTGACGGGTAAACTCCTTGATGCCCTCCAGAAACGTTCCGTCGCCACCGAGTGTAATCCCCAGCGTGGGTTCGTCAGGGTCGTAGGCGTCGTCGATGGAGTCTCCGATGTCGACGACTGCAACGTCGATGTCGCGGTCTTCGCCCCATGCGTGAATACGAGCCAGTTCCTCGTCGCTGTCGGGACTGGACAACACGAGAAGTCGGTCGGTCGTCGCTAACCTCCGCCCATGCATCGACTGAACTCAGGAGCGGTCGGTGTTTAACTCTTTCACACGTGCCGTTCCGCGACGAACTGGGTGAAGTTCTCGAACAGGACTTTCGCTTCACACGCCTCCCGGTAGACTTCCTCGTCGATGCCGTCGAGTACACGCTGGATGTACTCCTCGTCGACTGTGTCTTTCCCACGGGTCACCTCGCGGGCGGTCTCAGTGTCGTACTCCGGGTGAAACTGGACGGCGAAGGCGTCGTCGGTTTCGAACCCCTGAATCCCGTAGTCGTTCTCGGCAATCTGTCTCGCACCGTCGGGCAGTTCGACTACCCGGTCGGAGTGGGTCTCGAAGACGACGAACTCCTCGGGAACGCCCGCAAGCAGCATCGACTCACCCGTCCGTCGGACCCGCCGATACCCGAGTTCGTACTCGCCCATGTCCTCGACCGTCCCACCGAGGACGTCGGCGAGCAACTGGTGGCCGAAACAGATACCTAGTCCGGGAAGTCCACGGTCGAACGCCTCGGCGACACACGATTTGAGGGCAGAAATCCAGGGCTCGTCCCAGTAGACAGACGCACGCGAACCGGTCACGACGAAGCCGTCGAAGTCGAAGACTTCAGGGAACTCTCCGGCGGTTACGTCGTACTCGACGAGGTCAGCATCGAGTTCACGCCTGAAGTTTCGGCGCGTGTTGAAATCCTCGTACGACGCACTCAACAGGGCCAGTCGAACTCTCCTCATCACCTTTCCTTGCGAGAGAACGTATAAAAGCGTGCGGGCGACACGGCGCCAGGATGGGACTCAATCAGTGGTACTCCGGTCGAGAAATTCGAGCACTCGATCGGTAACTGACAGAGAGTGTTCGATGAAACAGAGGTGTCGTCCCTCGACAGCCTCGAACGTTCCGCGAGGGAGCGCATCAGCAAGTCCTTCACCTGCGTCGACGGGAATCACTGGGTCAGCGAGACCGTGACAGACGAGTGCTGGAATCGTCACCTCGTACAGCGGTTCAGCCTCGAACGCGAGCATCGCCTCAACCTGTGCGTCGAACGCCGCTACGTCTGCGTCTTCCTCACTGCGCCACTCACAGATTCGGTCGACGAGCGTTCGCTGACTGTCCAGAAATGTATTTGAAAATGCCCCCGAGAGCGACTCACGAAATGCGGTCTCGTCTCCGAAAGACGAGTGTAACGCCCGGAGTTCGGTCTCCTCGACAGCCTCACCAGATGCTGCCGTGTTGAACAGCGTCAGCGTCGCCGCCCGGTGGTACTTACGGGCGTACCGAAGTGCGACCATTCCACCCAGTCCCGCGCCAACGAGGTGAACTCGTCTGGTGTCTGCCGCCGAGAGCACCGTTTCGAGATCTGAGGCGAACTGGTCGACACTGTACGGACCGGGTGGCCCTTCCGAACGCCCCGTCCCACGGAGATCCCAGACGACTGTCTCGTATCCGCGAGAGAGACGCTCGTGCTGCCAGCCCCACTGCCAGGCCCCGTAGCCAGCCTCGCCGATGAACGCAACGGTTTCGTCTGGTCCGTCTGCTGCAGCATACGCTGGCTCTGTTCGCTCGTAGTACAGGTCGCCCCCATCAGCGGTTGTTGTCGTGGCCACAGTTACGCGTCGAGAACCCGTCGGAGGATGTCCGGTACGTCGTCGAGCGCAGCTTCGAGCGCATCGGCGTCGGGACCGCCACCCTGGGCGAAGTCGGGGGGGCCGCCACCACCACCGCCGACACGACTGGCGAGTTCGCCGACGACAGCACCCGCATCGAGCGCCGTCTTCTCGGGAACGGCAACGACGAACTGGGCACCGTCGGCCCCTGAACCGAGGACCGCGACGTTCCCCTCCTCGACGAGAGCGTTTGCAGTCGCCCGTAGTTCGTCCATGTCGCCGTCGAGACGCTGGATGACTGCTGTCGTTCCGTCGACGTCGATCTCTTCACCGTCGCCACCGCCACTCGCCCGGACGGCGGCCAGTTCCTCCTTCAACGCCTCGATTCGCTTGCCCCGGTCTTTCCACTCCTCGAAAAAGCGTGTCGCCGTCTCCGGTACCTCCTCGGGACTTACGTCGAACGTCTCCGCCGTCTCCGAGAGGAGGGCATCGGTGTGCTGTGTCGCTCTGATTGCGGCATCGCCCGCTGCGAACGTCAGCCGGACAACCCCATCTTGAATCCGCTCCGTCCCGAGCAGTTTTATCGCGCCCACATCGCCGGTTCGAAGCACGTGGGTGCCACCGCAGGCCTGTGTGTCGTCCTGTGCGTGGATGAGTCGGACCTGCTCACCTTCGGGGATACCTCCCTGATAGATGTCGAAGCCGTAGCGCGCTTCGGCGTCGTTTCGGTCGAGCCACTCCTGTTCGACCGGGACGTTCTCCATCACGACGTCGTTCGCAACCAGTTCGATGTGCTGAAGCTGCTCGTGGGATATCGACTCGTAGTGTTTGACGTCGAGACGAGCGCTCGTCTCACTCTTCTGTGCGCCTGCCTGCCTGATGTGATCTCCGAGCACCTGCCGCGCAGCGTACCCCACGAGGTGAGTCGCTGTGTGATGGCGCATGTGTCTGTGTCTGCGGCTGATGTCCACCTGACCGCGTGCGAACTCGCCCTTGCCGGGATTATCGTCAGTTCGATGCACGATGACGTCACCGACCAGTTGGACGTCAGTCACCACGACCGTCCCTTCGTCGGTCGAAATCGTTCCGTTGTCGGCCGGCTGACCACCACCTTCCGGATAGAACATCGTCTGGTCGAGCACCACGTCGTATCCCTCCGCACGCTCTCTGACGTCGAGCACCATCGCCTCGAACTCGAGCCTGCTCGGGTCGTCGTAGTACAGCTTCTCTGTCTCCGGCAGCTTCTCGAACTCGTCGGGGACTGTTGCGGACTCAGCAGTCTCCTCGTCGCTCGCGTCGCTGTGGCGCTGTGCGACCAGCGAGTAGAAATCGTCGGGGATGACGACATCTGCGCCCTGCTGCGTTGCAATCTCTTCGACCATGTCTGGCTGAATGCCGTGGGAGTCGTACAGCTCGACGAGTTCGTCCGTCGGAATCGGCTCTCCCTGCTGTGCGTACTCCTCGGCAAGCTGTTCGACCCGGCGCGAGCCACGCTCCAGCGTCTCCCGGTACCGCTCGACCTCCGTCCGGACGACGTCTCGAATCGTGTCCCTGTTGGTGTATCCCAGCCGTTCTGCCTGCATATCCACGAGTTCGTCCAGCGGGGCGTCCACGCCGACCGTGTCCGTGAGTCGCTTCGTCCGCCGAAGCACCATCCGGGCGAGATAGCCCGTGCCAACGTTCGACGGGACGATTTCGTCGCCGAGCATGTACGCGAGGGTTCGACAGTGGTCGGCGATGGCGTAGATGGCTTCGAGCGGTTCGAGCAACTCGCGGAGTCGTTCGACTTCGATGCCGAGTTCGGCTGCAATGTCGCCGCGAGCAGCCTCGACGTCGTCGACGTCGTCGATGTCGAGATTTCCGGATAGCCTGGCGGCGTTGTTGATGATCTCCTCTTCGTCTTCTGTGTAGTCGAGCCCCGCGTTCTCTTTCAGAAACGCGATCATCTCCGGGTAGATTGACTCGTACACCGTTGGCGTCCCCTGACTGACCCAGGCCCACCGCTCCAGCCCGTAGCCCGTGTCGACGATGTAGGTGTCCATCTTCGAGTAGCGGTTCCCGTCTTTGAGCAGGTACTCGCCGTCCGGGTCCTGTTCCATCGACATGAACACGAGCGTTGCCAGTTCGAGTCCCCGGTAGATGACCTCGATTGCGGGACCGGCGTTGCCGCCGCCAACCCAGGGGTCCTCGATGTACGTCACCTCTTCGAGGTTCGCTCCCATCTCTTCGAGCAACTGCTCGCAGTAGGCGACGGTCTCTTCTTTCCAGTACACCTCTCCCTCGTAGGCGTACTCCGCCTCGGCGTCCTCGCGGACGTTGAAGGCGTGATGGGCCATCATCTCGAACGCCATCGTGTGTCGGCCCGTCTTGCCCACGTTGTCGATGTCCTGCATCCGGATGCAGGGCTGGCTGATGGTGAGCGGGTTTGCTGGCGGTGGCGTCTGTCCCGACGTGACCAGCGGCTGGAAGTCGTAAATCGATGCCTGCGTCAGCAGCACGTCGTCACGCCAGCGGTTCGCCGCAACTGGATACGGGTCGATTCGTTCGTGATCGTGCGCTTCGAAAAACGAGAGGAACTCCTCGCGCATCTCAGAAACCGTGTACTCCTCGTCGAATCCAGGGTTGTCGATGAATTCGTAGGTGTCACACGGCGGCTCTCCGCACGTCTCTCGGCTTTCGTCTCGCGTCCAGAACGCACCCCCACACTCAACACACTCCTTCCGGGAGAATCCGTTCTCGTGGAAGTATTCGAGTTGATACTCCTCCTCAAGCTCGCTCATCTGTTGGGTGTAACGTGGAGGACTATCGTGTATAACAGTTGCGAACATTTTGTGAGCAGAGTTTGTTCTCGATG
>PUMG01000119.1 GCA_003551265.1 Halovenus sp. | reverse complement strand
TCCGCGTCGTTCACGGAGAGGGCACGCTGCTCCCAACCGGCCCTCACGAGCTGCAAGAGGCACTGGAGTGGGTCGGCGAGTTCGCCAGCACCGACGCGACGGTGTACGTCTGTGACCTCTGTCCCGACAACGAACACGACGTCGATGCGCTCTCTGCGGTCGTGTCACGCGTCGACAGCATCACCTGGTACGACCACCACCAGTGGGAGGACGAACTCGCCACAGCAGTCGAAGAGGCTGGCGTCGAGTTGACGGTTGGTGACTCCGAGGAGGTCTGCACTGCCGACATCGCGCTGGACGAACTCGACACGGAGTTCGAAGAACAGTATCGACAGCTCGCGGCGGTGACCCGCGACCACGACCTCTGGATACGCGAGGACGAACGGTCTGATGACCTCGCGGACTACGCCTACTGGAGCGACCCCGAGGAGTACGTCGAGACGGTGCTCGAACACGGCGTGGACCTGCCGGAGTCAGTCCAGGAGTTCCTGGCCGAACAGCGCATCGAGAAAGAGGCCCTCGTCCAGAAGGCGGTCGACCGTGCCGAACTCCGTGAGGTCGGGCCGTGGACCGTCGGTGTCACCTACGGCCGCTGTTCACAGAACGAGGTTGCAGAGGCACTCCGCCAGCAGGGTGCCGACGCCGCCGTCATCGTCAAGCCAGCGGGTTCCGCCTCGATTCGCGGCACCGAGGAGTTCGAGCGCTGTCACGAGGTCGCCGCACAGGTCAACGGCGGTGGCCACCCACGTGCGGCAGGCTGTAAACCGAACATCTATCACGATATGCTCGATTACGCCCACCACTGGACGACCCACGGCGCAGTCGCCAAACAGGCTATCGTCGGTGCGTTCGAACGACTGGCCGACGAAACCGACGCATGAACGAAAAGCGCGAGGCGTTTCTGGCCGGCACGCGGCTGGACGACGTCCACGTCTACATCGCAGACAGCGCAGTCTCGAACCTCGACACCCTCGAAGCTCACGGTGAGCGTGTCGATGGGGGCGTCGTGCTGGTCCTCGACGGGGAACGAGCGCGCAGTGTGTTCCAGCGCGCCGCTGGCATCGACCCGATGCGACTGGCCGGACAGGCGATGGGAACAGAGGGAGAAGTCGACGCCGACTGCACAGATGGGAGCTGTCCTGTTGGTGAGGGTCCCGAACACGAGCCACAGTTCATCTTCGCGTTCGCCCAGGCACAGAACGAGGAGGTCGGAGGTCTCTACGCCGAGGGGGACGTGATTCACGCCTACGCCGCGTGTTCCTGTGGTGAATACTACTCCCAGAAGTGGGTTGCGCAACAGCGTTGACGTCCGCCAGGCTCAACGCAGGTTCGAGTGTCAGTCGACGCTCATTTCTCCGAAGGTCGCGTCAGCGTCGGCAGGGACATCGAAGTCGTGGAAGCGTTCGCCTTTCTCCTTCGAGAGGATGTTGAGAGCGGCCGCCGCACCGTCTCCAGCAGAGATGACCGCCTGCCACTCCTCGACACGCACCATTGCGCCAGTCGCGTAGGCGTCTTCGACGCTCGTCTCCATCGTTACATCGACTTCGACCACGTCGCCGTCGAACGCACAACCGAGCGCCTCGGCAAGGTCCCGGTTCGCGCCAGTTGCCAGCACGAGATACTCTGCGTCGTGGTCACCGTCGGCTGTCGAGACGCTGAACCCCTCGTCGTTCGAGTGGACGTCTGTCACTTCCACTCCCTGCTTTCGTTCGACCCCGAAGCTGTCGACTTGTCGGCGAAGCGTCGCCATATACGCCGACCCATCCTGAGACCCGATTCCCGGGAAATTAAACAGATGGGCCTTGTGCATCCAGGTTGCGTCCGTGTCGAAAACGGTCGCGTCGAGACCGTTTTTCTGGATGAACAGTGCTGCACTCAGACCGGCGGGACCGCCCCCGACGATTGCTACGTGTGCCATACAAGAACACTACACCTGCACCAACATAAATCATCCATCCGTCAGTTTCACATCGTCCGTCCGCCGTGAGTGGCACTGTGGACGTGGAGTGTTCCTGTCTTCGTCTCCAGCTGGATCGACCGGCTGAAGTCACCGCCGACATCCTCGGCAACGATGGGAATGTCGTGGTCTTCGAGCGTCTCTCTTGCCTGCTGGGCGTTCTGTGCACCGATATCTGACCCCCACTCAAGCAGGTCGAGCATCTCACTGCCACCGACGATTTTCGCTTCGAGCGTCGCAGTCGTCGCTCCGAGGCTCTCCATCTCCGAAATCAACAGCTCCGTGCCGGTGTCAGCGAACTTGGCGGACGGTCCAGCGTTCATCTCCTCGGCGACCGGCAACATGACGTGGACGAGTCCGCCAGCCTCGACCCTGTCGTCGTACAGACAGACAGCCACACACGACCCGAGTCCAGTGGTGGTCAACGCCGCGCGCGAGTCTGTCGCCGCATACTCGGCAATACCGACGGTGATACGCTCCAGCGCGGACTCTTCGCCATGCTCTGTCGAGTCCTCGAAATCGAAACTCATCGGCACGAAAGAACACGTTCGAGTGCTGCTACCGCGAACAATACGACCATCTCTCGCACGGTTGTACTCGGAATACCAGCATAAACCCTTCCCCCTCCGCCCTCGAAGGAAAGAAATTCGTGTCAGTGGAGACGCTTTACACTTAACTCAGTTTTGTACCTTTCTTGAAGTTAGAGAGCGTACGCCAGGCCTCGTCGAGTTTGTTCGTCACCTCAGAGCGCTCTTCGACATCGACGAATATCTCATCCTCCCCAAACTCGACGCACACTGCGTCGATGTTACGGCGGTAAACCTTGATTCGGCGTCGGTCTTCGGAGAGAACGTTGTCGTGGAGTTCCAACAGTCCGTGCTCGGTGAGTTCGTCTATCCGGCGGTAGCAGGTCGCAATCGGAATATCGAGTTCCTCGCTGAGTTCCTGTGCAGAGCGGGGTTCGTCCGTCGCATCGAGTATCTCCACGCTGTATTTGTTCCCCAGCGTCTGTAGCAGACTCACTGATGACATCTTCACCCAGATTTTAATTTACGATAATCATAAAACTACCGCCTACTTCCGGAAACGCACCGATATCTCATCGACATCAATCAAGTCCTGTAAAAGGCACACAGAACCTCCAAAGTAGCTGTTTTCGACAACAATAATTCATCTCATTTCTAATAATGTCAGTTGCGAGCGATCCATCCTTTCGCACACAGGCTCACAGCGGCGGGCCGTCTTCACCCATCATCGAGAACGCGCTGGCGTTGTCGTGAACAGTGATACCCTGGCCTTCGAGAATCTCCATCGGGAAGATGTCGCTGTCGATGTTCTTTTTCCGCATCTTCGCGACCCAGACGTAGCGGTTGACGCCCGCATCAGTAGGTGTCTGCAACAGCAAAATGTTGCCGTCGGTCAGGAAATTCTCCAGACCAATGTCGGTGTCGGGAAACACTGTTCCCTGTTCGTTGGTCATCAGCGACGTGAGGTTGTTCTCACCGAGGATGTCGATGAACTTCAGGAGGTATGTGCGTTTTTCTCGCTCGTTCTCGAAAAACAGCTGGAACATTGTCAGCGAGTCCAGCACCAGCCGCTCGTACTGCTCGTTGTCGAGGTCGTCGAGCATCAACTCCAGTGAGGAGTTGAAGCCGTTCTCGCCCAGCAATACCCGTTTGTCGTAGATTCTGATGTCACCGCTGTCGACGTGCTGTTGCCAGTTCTCGAATCCGATAGACTCCGCTGCCTCACGGATGTCTCGCTCGTTCTCCTCAAATGAGAGAAATATCCCGCTCTCGTCGAACAGTTCCACTCCGTTGTAGACGTACTGCAATCCGAGAATACTCTTGCCTGCACCGGGATTTCCACTCACGAGTGTCGTCGAGTTTCGGACGAGTCCTCCGTTCAGTATTTCGTCAAGTCCACTGATTCCGGTTTTGGTTAGTTCGAGCATATTCACAGTGATAATGTGCTATAGTGCGGACTACCAATAAAAGTGTCCGGTTTGTCATGGGTGGACACAGAGAGTATCGGACCTGTACAGAGATTCTCGCCACGACGACAAGCGAGAACTCTCTGATGACGTACGATAATTCCGATACACACTCACGACCGCAGGTATCTTATCAGGCCAGCGTTCATCTACAGATGTGCCTGCAGGCGACGAACGAGCGTTCAACAGTTTGCTCGCGGCTCTCGAGCGCGAGATGAGCTTCGAGGCGGACTTCTACGACGACGCGTACCTCGGCCGTCGAATCGCCGCGCGGATGCGCCGAAGCGGCCACGACAGCTACCGCGAGTACCAGCAACTGCTCGAATCCGACGAGCAGGAACGCCGTCAGTTGCTCGACTCGCTGTCGATACCGGTGACTGCATTCTTTCGTGACCCAGAGGCATGGGAGACACTCAGAACGGTTCTGGGACAGCTCACGAACACCACCGACCGGGTTCAGGTCTGGAGTGCGCCGTGTTCTGACGGCCGCGAACCGTACTCACTCGCGATGCTCGCGCTCGATGACGGCGCTGTCGACGCCGACTGCATCGAGATTCTCGGAACGGACATCAATCCAGATGTCCTCGAAACCGCGCGCACCGGCGTCTACGTGAACACACACACGAGCGACATCGCTTCGGAACTCGACTTCCTCGATGAACCCTCGCGCTATGTCGACTGCACTGAGGGAGTGTTTCGGGTCCGCGAGAAGGTCAAAGAGAGAGTCAGCTTCGAACAGCACGACCTCATCGGCGGGGAGCCGAAACACGCGTTCGACCTGGTTCTGTGTCGTAACCTCCTGATATACATGGATACCTCGTACAAACCGGCCGTCGTCGAGACAGTTCGTGACTCACTGCGCGAGGGAGGGTATCTGATGACCGGAATGACCGAGACGCTCCCCGTATCCTGTCGAGACGACTTCGAACCAGTTTCGAAGCGTCATCGGATTTACCGCCGGCTGTGAACGTCCACTTAAATCCGATGACGCCACCACCTCGACGGGATGGGGTCTGGAGGAGTCACTGTTGGATTGACGCCGGAGACGACACTCGTGACCCTCGGATTCGTCTTCGGTGGCATCCTGCTCGGAACCCTGAGTGGACTCACTCCCGGCCTGCACGCGAACAACTTCGCGCTGTTGCTGGCTGGATTTGCACCTGCAATCCCGGCTGAGCCGCTGTACGTCGGGGCGGCGATGCTCGCAGCGGGCGTCACACACACATTTCTCGACATCGTTCCCGCGCTGGCGCTCGGGGTTCCCGACCCGGCGCTGGCTCCCACTGCGCTGCCCGGACACAAACTCGTCCTCGAAGGCAGAGGCAAAGAGGCGTTGCGGCTATCCGCTCTCGGGAGTGGGCTCGCCGTCGCGTTCGCCGTCCCGCTCGCCATTCCGATCACTGTGGGGATGGACCGAGCCTACCCGACAATCGCCGCCAACCTCTCGCTGTTTCTCGGAACCGTCTCACTGTTGCTCGTCGTGACCGAGCGGACGATGCTCGCCCGTCTCGGCGGCGCACTTGCGCTCACCAGTAGCGGCATTCTGGGGCTGTTGACGCTCGACATTCCGACAGACGGCGTCTTGCCTGCGGGAGATATGCTCGCGCCGCTGTTTGCCGGTCTGTTCGGCGCACCGATCCTCATCGAAGCGCTGAGTGGGGAAGGCGTCCCGCCACAGGCGGATGGCCGAATTACCACTTCTCGAAGTTTCGTCTTCTGGGTCGCTCTCGTCGGGACGCTCTGTGGCGCGTTCGTCGGGTACCTGCCCGGGATTTCGGCTGCAATCGCTGCCGGAGCGGCGATGGTGTTCATCCCCCACCGTGGTCCCCGTGCGTTCATCGTTGCGACCAGCGGCGTCAGCACGAGCAACACCGTGTTCGCACTCTTCGCACTCGTCGCGCTCGGAAACCCCCGAACGGGAGTTCTCGTCGCCGTCGAAAGCACGAACGTTCCACACGACCTCCCCGTCATGCTCGGAAGCGTCGCTATCGCCGCAACCGTTGCGTTCGTCCTCGTCGTCTCTGTGGGTGACTGGTATCTCGGTCTCGTTGGGTCGGTCGACAACGTTGCGCTCTCGGTCGGTGTCCTCCTGTTCCTGTGTCTGCTTGTGCTCGCGTTCACCGGGGTCGTCGGACTCGGTGTCTTCTTCCTCAGTACACTCGTCGGCCTGATTCCTGCTCGCTTTGGCTCCCGGCGGATGACACTCATGGGGGTGTTGCTGATTCCGCTGATACTCTGACGGTCGAAACTCCTGTGACCGTTCGTCGTCAGTACTGGGCGAACACTCAGACTGATTAACCGTTCTAATTTTCAGTAGGATTCAGTAGTGGTCGGCCACAATCAGTAGTACTGGCGAGGACAGATTGTGTCACACTCCCTCTGGGCCACCGCAAGCCCGTGTCACTACCGTGATTTTTATGCAGTCCACTCATGTCTCTCTCACCATGCTTCGTCGTCGAGACCGAAGCAGTCCCGTCCGACGTGAGCGGCATGGCACGGAACTGAGAGAGTCGAGTCTGACGACCGCTCGCCGTCTCCTGTTGGTCGGTCGCGGACTGAACGCCAGTAGAACGGGCACCCTCTCTGGATGATGGAACACTGGCGTGATTCCCTGTCGCCATGTAGGCAGCAGGATTCGCCTCCTCCATCTTCCTGTGAGAGAGATATTTCCGCCCGACGTTGATTGCTCCGACCACGTCGCGGTCACATTGATACCCGCACTCCGTGCAATGAAAGTGCCCGCCGTGACGGCATTCCTTGTGGTCGTTCGGGGCGTTCACCGTCCGGCCATGCTCACCACAACGAGGGCAGTGGCGCGATGTTCCCCACGGATTGACTGTCTCGAAGCCAATCCCGAGCAACTCAGCCTTGTACACGACGTTATCCAGTAGTTCTCCGCGTGCCCACGACGAGATCGACCACGCGACTGCCCCGCTTGTATCGCCGGAGTCAATCTGCCCGAGTGACTCGAACACAATCGTCTCACAGCCGTTCTCAGCAGCGAGCCACACCAGCTGGTTCGCCACGTCGTGTTGGATCTGTTCACGAAGGCGACGTTCCTTCTGGCGTGTCTGGCGATACTCACTAAGCAAGTGGTCGAACCGGTCCGTGTGTGCCTTCCCCTGTCGCCGGAGTTCAGTAAGACGGTCGTTAATACCTTCGGCGTCGGTCTTCAATCTGAACAGTTTGTTCTTCGCAGGATGGTCGATGAATTGTGGTGGTGTCACTTGCTCATGTGTCCCGTCGCCGCTGTCGAGGACGACCGCTGTGGCCTGTTTTTTCACGCCCAGATCGACCGCCAGCACACGGTCGCCAACAGTCTCGACATCCTGGTCGGGCACGGCCACAGGCACGTCGAGTGTGTAGCCATTTTCCGAAGCGTGCAATGTGGGCGCTTTCAGGTCTCCGGCATCGAGCAGTTGTTGAAACCGAGAATGGGTTGGGAAGCGAAGCTTGTGTTTCGTCCAGTCGTGGTAGCTCTCCGGCGAAAGCGTATCCGGTGCGTTCAACACAAAACGAAGGTCACCGCCTTCGATTGCGAGTTTGTGGATGTGGTAGTCTCCTTTGTCCGGCCCATACGGTAGTGTCCCGTTGGGTTCGGGCGTCTTGACTAGCTCTGTGTACCTCTCGGGGAAGCGGCCATGTATGTCGTAGAAGCTGTTGAGTTGCTCGACAACAGATTCCAAGACGCGCCACTCGATGTATGGTGACTGCTCGTCGTACAGCCGTTTTCGGAGTCTGTACCATCCAATGCGTCGTATCTTGCGCTCGGTAACCGTGTCGGTGACGAACTGAAACGCCTGGAACTCGTCGGCGTGAGCGTCAAGAACGTGCGTAACGCGATAATAGACGCACCGTTTGAATCGGTCGTAGACGTATTCATCCACGTCTGCAAAGTCGTCGCGGTCGGTATCTCGGATGTAGGTGTAAGACTGTCCTGTGTGGTCGCTAATCGCGGCAAAATGCTCGTCACGCCAGTATTCCTCGACAAGCAATCGCTGTGCGTGTTTCTGGACGAGTACCGTCAGGCGGTCACAGGCGTCGTGGTACTCGTCTGGAATCTGAAACTGTTCGGTGAGTTGCGTCATTCTGTATTGTCCTCGGAATACCGCTGTTGTTTCCACTCTCGGAACGGTGTGCCAGCTTTGAGCAGTCCTTCCCACGTCCAGCCCATTTCATCTTTGTACTGTTTGAGAAACTCGAAATCATCCTGTTCGAGTTCAATATTGACATTGGTTGAATCTTTCGCTGCCATATAGTTAGTTATTAGTTAGTAATATATTATTTTTTTGGTAGTGTAGGGTGCTACTATCTACAACTAAACATTACCATTTGTTACCGAATCGTGTAACAGTTACGCAACCCCCCGCGGTAATCGCTATCAGGCAAGTCGTTTGAGTCGATTGCCTGTCACATATTCGCCAACGATGCGCTCGGATGCTCGCCGTGCCCCCGGAATGTTCCCTGCGAAGGGACCAACAGTTCCTGCGGCAAGCGCACCCGTGACGAGAACCGGTGAGCACTCGCCAGTTTCGGTTCTCCACGCGAGCGTCTCGTCGTCAAGAACCGGAACGTTCCGATGACCACACGCCAGCGAGAGCGAGTTGACGACCGAGCGGACGAACGGGTGTTCGAAGATGGGTTCGAACCCGGTCGCCAGAACGACTCGGTCGACATTCTCGCATCGGCTCTGTCGAGGAGCAACCAGCAGACCGTCCCGTTCTCGAATCACGGTATCGATGCTGTCCTGTCGAACCGTTATGTTCGACAAGCTCTCGAGTTCACGCAGGAGATACGGCGGCATCGTCCCATCGTTTCGTGCCCGCTTCAGCCGGTCGAGACGTGCGCTGGAACCAGCAGGCAACGAGTGAAGCTGGTCTTCAATGTAGTTCCAGTTGAGCCAGCGCGGGTCAGCCTCGCGGAGCGCTTTCCGGAGTGGATGGCGAGTACAGATAGTGACACGCTCGACACAGTCCGCTATCGTCGTAGCGACCTGTCCAGCAGTGATTCCCCCACCGATGACCCAGACAGTCTCCCCCTCGTTGACAGTTCCGGTCGGATGTGCTGTGTTGTCCCAGACGTGTTCGACTCTCGGCACGTTACGACCCCACGGTGGCCTACGATAGCGTCCGCCGTGACCAATCGCGAGAACGACTCGCTCTGCCCGTATCGTGCCAGCTGTCGTGTCCACGACGAGTGACCCATCGCGCTCGATGCCGGTGACAGTCCGCTCGCACACCACTCTATCGAGTTCAAACCGCTCGATAACGTGGTCGGCGTAGTCCAAAAAAAGCGCAACCGTGGGTCGTGGCTGGCTGTTTCTGGTGGATGCAAGCTCTTCTTCTCGATTCCGAGCCTCGGCGAAGCGTTGAAGTCCGAACGGATTCGGACCGATGTGCTGGACGTAGTTCGAGCGCAACGTCTCCATGCCACAGGCCCGTGCCTTCTGTCGAAACGACGTCAACAGCTCTCCGTGGCTGTCGACAACGACGATATCCTCCTGTGGGACGCCTGCCTCGAGAAGTTCTCTGGTGATGTACGCCCCGTGAATTCCGCCACCGACCACGAGCCACTCGACCGTATCCCGGACCTGTCTCGCTGTCATCTTCTTCGTCATCCGAGTTCCAGCGGCACAAAATAATAAAATCATCGATTAAGATAATAACTTATATTAAATAGAGCACCCACAATAGTATCTATGGGACAGAACACGACGCCAGTGACTGTGTTGTCCGGCATGCTGGGAGCCGGAAAGACGACCGTTCTCAACCACATTCTCGACGAGAGCGAGCAGCGAGACATCGCAGTGCTCGTCAACGACATGGGGGAGGTCAACGTCGACGCGGAACTCGTCGCCGAGTCGTCGGACATCACCGAAGAGGAAGAGGAGCTCGTCGAACTCTCGAACGGCTGTATCTGCTGTGAACTCCGGGGAGACCTGCTCGACGCAGTGGGCAGGCTGACGAGCGAACGGAGCTTCGACGCGCTGGTCGTCGAATCGACCGGTGTCGCCGAGCCACTTCCGGTCGCACAGACGCTGACGATGGGGTTCGACCAGTCTGATCTCGACCCGACGGAGTTCTACGAAGAGACTGGCATCGAACCGCTGGAAGGCTGTCATCTGGATACGACGGTAACGGTCGTCGACGCACACCAGTTCGACGAGGCGATGCGTTCGAACGAGATACTCGACGACGACGGGACCGACAAGCATCTGGGCGAACTCCTCGTCGAGCAGGTCGAGTTCTGTGACGTGCTCCTGCTCAACAAGTGTGACCTCGTCGACGAGGCGACGCTTTCGGCCGTCGAGGAGACGCTC
>PUMG01000094.1 GCA_003551265.1 Halovenus sp. | reverse complement strand
GTAGTTGTGTTCGTCCATTCGAATTCGGAGGCTGTTTCTTCAACAACATTGTCGAACTCGTCGAAGGCGGTTGCGTTGAACTGGACCTCATCTCCAGCGGTAATGTCTTGTGTAGAATCTGGTTCAATATTAACACGATCGACTGCAGCAGGAATCACTGAAACACTGGCGTCATCCGTGGCCGTCAGTTCTGAGTCGGCCGTGGCTTCGATCGTGTACGTCCCGGCGCGGGTTTCGGTAAAGCTGAATGTTGCAACACCAGTGCTGTTCGTATCGGCGGTCAGCTCAAGATCGGACAGCCCATCCGGATTGGTGAGTTCGATCGTCTCATTAGTGAATGGGTTTCCAAAGATATCTTCGAGCACAACCGCAACCTGACCGTCGTTGCCAGCGGTCTCTGTGATCGATGCAACTGAAAGCGAGTCAGTGTCGATCGGTCCTTGCTGGAACGAGAATCCACTAATTGATTGGCGAACCCTCGTTTCCTCTTCTGTCCATGTTATCCGAACGTTATCTTGGGCAACGGTTGATTGAATCGTAAACGTCGTTTGTCCTGTAGCGTCTGTCGTACGCGATCGGCCCTCATCAACAATGAGGTTCTCTCCCGTATCGCTCAGTGTAACAACGAAACCTGGAATTGGGTTATCATATTCGTCAAGAAGTGTCACGGTTGCCGTGATTTCGTCCCCATCACCAACGGTATCCGACACGGTTGTCGAAAGGGTTGGAAGGTTCACTTCGATGTTGTCCGGCGCTGCCGGTTCCACAGTCACCGTGATCGACGTTCCGAGCGAGCCGTCAGCACCTTCAAACGCCAGCAGATACGTATCAGCTCGTTCATCGGTGAAACTGAAGACAACCTCACCATTGGCGTCGGTCGTTTTAGTGCCGGCTGTGAGTCCACCAAGACCATCCGTCTCGGTTAGTTCGATCGCTTCACCGCTGAGCGCGTTTCCGAACTCGTCTGTGAGTGTGAGCGTGACCTCACCATCCTCTCCTGCAGTAGCGGTGACATCGTCACCGTCGAGAGAGCCATCGGAGATCGCTCCCTCGTTCACAGTAACCGTTGCAGTTGTGGTGACTGAGGTATCCGAAGAGACAGCGAATTCGATCGTGTACGTGCCAGTACGCTCTTCGGTGAATCCGAAGGTCGCTATTCCGGTGCTGTCAGTTGTGTTCGTTTGTGTGTTGAGACTGAGCGTATCCGAATTGGTCACCTCGATCTGTTCGCCGCTGAGCACGTTTCCGAACTCGTCTGTAAGTGTGACCTCGATCCGATCGGTCTCACCAGCGGTAGTGGTACGGTCGGATGCAGTCAGGTCACCGTTTTCGATCGGCCCTGGTGTGATCTCAACGGTTGCGGTTGTGTGCACCGAGTTATCCGACTCGACAGCAAACTCAACGGTGTAGACACCGACTGTCTCTTCGTTGAATGAGAACGCAGTGGTTGCACCTTTCGAGCTATGGGTCTCCGCAACCTCGGATAAGCCGCCGTCAGCAACGATTTCAATCGACTCATCGGAGAGTAGATTTCCGAACTCATCTGAAAGCGTTACATCAATTCGACCATCGTTACCAGCAGTTTCTGTACCATCCGATGCTGTCAGTTGCCCGTTTGCGATCGGGCCAGGCGTAACCACAATAGTAGCAGTGGTATTGACTGTCGGATCAGAGAGTGACTCGATCGTAACGTCGTAAGACCCCGTTGCTGTTTCATCGAACCCAAACGTTACACTTCCATCTGCAGCGGTGGTGAGCGTCTCACCAATAACTAGCCCACCAAGTGAACTATTATCCGCAATGCGTATGTCTTCGCCTTCCATCTGGTTTCCAACCACATCTTCGAGTGTGGCAGTGACGGTACCAGTAGCTCCTGCCTGAACGGACTCATCCGATGCTGTCAGCGTCGTTGGAGCGCCGATTTCGAATGTGAACCCTGTAATTCGGGCATCATTCTCGTCACCAGACTGTTGTTCCGTGAATGTGAACCGGATATTTTCTTGGACAGTTGTTGATTGTATCTCAAACGTTGTCTGTCCACTTTCGTTCGTCACACCGGTTCGACCATCTTTGACATCGATATTTTCACCAGTATCAGTGAGGTCAACAGGAACACCAGCAACAGGGTTATCAGCGATATCGGTGACAGTCACCGTCGCAATCAGTTGGTTTCCATCATCGAAATCATCCGAGACAGATACTCTGATGTCATTAAGATCGACTTCAACAGCATCAATGATTTGTTGGATCGTGACCGTACTCTCTCCCGTTACAGCAGTATCTTTCACACCTGCTGTGATGGTGTAGTCACGCGGTGTTTCTTCGTTGAATGTGAGCTCGGCAACACCAGTGCTGTTTGTCTGTGCGGTTGTTGTGGTGAAGTTGAGCGAGTCGGCATCAACGATCTCAACTGTCTCACCCTCGATCGTATTTCCGAATTCATCAGTGAGCGTTGCAGTGATCGACCCTTCGACATTTGCGGTTTGTGTTACGTCTGTGACATCGAGGGTTGCTGGTGCGGTTGGAACAACTGTGAATGCGTCTGTGATCGTTACGTTATTCTCTGCAACGTTTGCATCGCTGTCGTTAATCGAGAATTCAAGCGCATACTGGCCAGTGGTCTCAATACGGAGATCAGTAAACACAGCCACACCAGTGCTATTTGTTTTGTTCGTGTCGGTACCCGAGGCAAACGCGAACGCGCCAGCGTGTGGTTCGGCTGTTACCTTGACTCCTTCGACAGTGTTTCCGAGATCATCTCTTACAACCACTGCTGGTGGGCCGTTGATCGGCTCGCCAGCAACTGTTTCTCCCGGTTGCGTTACCACCGCAATCGAGTCTGCGTCTTGAGAGTCAACGGTCGCCGTTGCGGTTGTGTTGACAGCTGGGTTCCGATCGACAACAAATGTTGTTTCGTAGGTTCCCGAAGTATCTTCGGTAAAGTGGAACGTTGCAGTACCCGTTTTGTCTGTCGTGTTCGTGTCTCCGACACTGAGACCACCGAGGCCACCTGCAGAGATATTGAGGGTTTCTCCCTCGATCGGGTTCTCGAACTGATCGGTGAGTGTTACAACAAACCGATCCTCTGAGCCAGCGACTGTGTTGGTGTCGTCGGCTGAGAGTTCGTGCGGGTCGCCGACAACGAACGTCCCGTTCGCGGTCAGTGCAATATCAGAGTACTGTTCTGTGAACGTGAACGTCACGTCATCTTGTGGTGTTGTGGTGTTGAGAACGAACGTTGCATTTCCGTCTGCATCTGTTGTTTGCGTGTGTCCTCCGTCGACGGTAATGTCCGTTCCACCAGTGAGTTCGACATCTTCGCCAGCGATCGGGTTGTCAAACGCATCGGCAAACGATACGGTGTACGTGAGGTTCTCGGTTTCTGGATCGTCTGAGACAGTTGCGGTTGCATCATGTGGTGAGACCGAGGAGTTCTCGATCGTTGCGTCGACTGGATTGACTGTGATCGTTGCAGTCGTTGCAACGCTGTTATCATCCGCGACAGCAACCGTGATTTTGTACGTCCCGGTGACGGTTTCATCCATGTCGAATGTTACGTGTCCATCTGCATCTGTGACTGCAGTTTCACCTTTGAGGATGCCAGTGATGCTATCATTTTCGAGCACTTCGATCGTGACACCTTCGCCGGCACTTCCACCACTGATTTCTGCATTGACCGTGATTGTGACTGGCGTGTCAGCCGTCGTTGTTTCGTCACTTGTGGTGAGCGCAGTGACCTGCGGTTCGGTTACATCTTCCCACGTGAACCGTGGAGTGGACGGGGATGTTTCTGTGAGTACCCACGTGTTCTCGAAATCAAACGTGTCCATATTCACGAGCGGTGCGAACAGGGTGATTTGTTCAGCGGATAATTGAGTTGTGCCTGCATCATTTCCGCTCGAAATGACAGACATGAACCCGTCTGGTTGGGTGTCTACCCCGTATACATTCGTAACCGATCCGGTACTACTGTTGA
The DNA here is from genome assembly GCA_003551265.1 of Halovenus sp. Taxonomy (GTDB): domain Archaea; phylum Halobacteriota; class Halobacteria; order Halobacteriales; family Haloarculaceae; genus Halovenus. Next base: position 6,549 of record PUMG01000094.1, on the reverse strand, counting down.
TTCCAGCAACAGAGCCAGCCACAAAAATTCCAGGGACGATGCTTTCACCATCAGCGTCTTGGAATTCCGCGATCGAGTATCCTGTGTCGATCGTTCCTCGGTTCTCGCCAACAATTCCGCCTGCGATCTCTCCAGCAATTTCAACGCTTGCAATCGAGTACACTGTCTCGATCGTCCCACGGTTCTCTCCGACGAGACCACCAACTCGGCTTGTTCCAGCGACAGACCCATCAAAGGAATCCTCGTCTGTGTTATCGACGAAGACATCCGAAATCAGCCCATTGTTTTGCCCGGCGATCGCACCGACTCTGTTGTTCCCTTCGATCGACGGAGCCACCAAGCCAACGTTTGAGACTGTCCCAGAGGTGCCAACGAGGCCGAACAGACCGACGTAATTGGTGTCTGGCGCGTCGATCGTCAGTCCGGTAATCGTGTGATTATTTCCGTCGAACGTCCCTGTGAACTGTTCGGTTCGCGAACCGATTGTTCGGAGTTCGTTCGATCCGTCGCTGTCAATGTCGATGTCTGCGGTGACAATGTAGCTCGCATCGAGATTCGCACGAATGTTGCTGAGTTGTCGCCAGTCATCGATCTCGTATGGACTTGCGTCTCCGTCACCATCCGCGTACAGGGTTTCAAGACCAGGAATTGGTGTCTGTGTGTTGTTTCGGAGGAATGGGTACGAAACGGTGTAGCCATCCTCTTTTGTGTTGATGATATCCCATGTGTTTGTGAAATCAAATCCGTTGAGGTTTGATTCACCAACTCCGCGCATTTCGTACCGTGGGAGCGCCTCAACGTTGGTCACCGTTCCCGATCCGCTGGAGACAACTTCGTCAATGGTTGTTGATTCTTCGTTCCAGTAGATGCTCGAGACCGAGCCATCGTTTTGCGAGACGATGTTCGTTGTTCTGCCGTCGATCGTAGTTTCAGCGAGGTAGACGGATGAGAGGGTGGAGGCACCAGTTAGATCACGATTTAGCATGGCATCACCTCTGTCACCGTTACCACCCCTGGACCCATCTCCAGCGGTTCCTCCACTCCCACGATCACCACCATATACGATTGAATCGTAAATATACGAGTCCGAAATTACGACATTGTAACCAACTACACCAAGCCCAGCGGCAATTCCACCGTCGCCACCAGTACCTGGTTGATCAAAAGTACCTGCTCTCCCACCTTGGCCTCCACGTCCACCACGGATATCTCCCTTGTCAATATATGAGTTCCCGATCTCAGTGTCTTTTGCAGTTACAAAGATACCACCAGAGCGTCCACCTTCACCACCATCACCACCATCTCGACCAGCCTGACTAACTACTCCCCCAACACTGCCATCGCCTCCAGTACCACCCTGTCCAGCGTTTAGTATACTATCGGTGATAGACAGATTGGTAATAGTGGATGTGTCTGCGTGTACTACTAGGATCGCTGCATCGCTGCCAGAGCCACCATCACCTGCTGGGTTCGTACCACGATTGCTGCCGGAGTTACCTCTACCGGCTCTAATATCTGCATTGACAAATCCAATACTTTCGATCGTCGCTTCTTCAATATGCGTAAACAGCGCAGCATCACCGTCTGAATCGATTACCAAATCCGAGATCGTGTGGCCATCTCCGTCAAGCGTCCCCGTAAATGGTGTGTCAGAACTACCGATCGGATCGAAATCACTACCAAAGTCATTGTACCCCAGTGAGTCTTTTGTGAGGTTGTCAACTAACGTGTAGTTCGCACCCAACTCATCACGAACATAGTGCAGCTCCGCCCAATTTGAGATGTTGTATGGGTTAGCTGCGCTCCCATCACCATCACTGAATTCTTGGTTGACGGTAACTGTCATCCTCGTTGTACCGCCGCTCTCGTTGAGTTCGAACGTTACGTCGTACTCTCCAATCGAATCTTCGTTGAACGTGTAAATTGCCTCGCCATCGGCGTTGGTTTCGACAATCTCACCAACCGTTAGACCGCCCAGTCCGTCGGTCTCCGTGACGTTGATATCTTCGCCTTCGATCGGATTCCCGAACCGATCGGTGTACGTAACAACAATATCGGTTGTGAGGCCGGCTGATGTTGTGACATCCTCAGCAGATAGTGTGTTCGGTCCATCGACAGTGAACGACCCTGTTGCGGTGAGTGAAAGATCAGACGCTTGTTCTGTGAACGTAAATGTAACTCCTGACTGTGCAGTTGTGGAGTTCAGGACGAACGTTGCGTTTCCATCTTCGTCCGTTGTTTGTGTGTCTCCACCTTCGACGGTGATGTCCGTCCCACCAGTGAGTTCGACAGCAACACCATCGAGTGGGTTGTCGAATTCATCTGCAAACGAGACTGTGTATGTGAGATTCTCAACAGATGGATCGTCGGAGACAATCGTTGTTGCACTTGATGGCGTTACTGTTGAATTGTCTACCGCCGCCGCTGCCGGATTGACCGTAATAATCGCGTTGTCGGCGATCGATCCATCCGTATCAAGGGCAAATCCAACAACATATTCCGCGGCGCGGGTCTCATTGAACGAGAACGTTGCAACACCTGTTTCGTTAGTTACTGCCGTTTCGTCTAGATTCGAGAGACCACCCGCATCTGTTACATTGATCTGCTCGTCAACCGCAGGGTTTCCGAACTCGTCAGTGAACGTAACCTCTATATCTGTTGTCTCACCAGCGATCGCATCAGTGTTAGCTGCCACCAGTTCCTCTGGTGGAATCTTGTTGAACGTTCCAGTTGCTGTGAGTGCAAGGTCCGAGTAGCGTTCCGTGAATGTGAATGTCACATCGTTCTGTGGCGTTGTGGATGTGAGAACAAACGTGGCGTTTCCATCCACATCTGTCTGTTGTGTTGTGCCACCTTGAACGGTGATGTCCGTTCCACCAGTAATCTCGACATCTTCACCTGCGATCGGATTCTCGAATGCATCCGCAAACGAGACAACATACGTGAGGTTGTTTGTGTCAGGATCGCTGGAGACGATCGTTTCGTTGCTGACTGATGTGACGGTTGAGTTCTCGATCGTCGCATCAGCTGGGACGATCGTCACGATGAGCGTTTCGGTGTACTCGTCTGAGTCTATTTCAGCAGTGAGTTCAACAGCATACTCATCAGCAGCTGTTTCATTGAACGAGAATTCAACATTCCCGCTCGCGTCAGTCTGCTGTGTTTCTCCTTCTGTGAGGCCTGCGAGGCCACCGGAATCAGTGACGTTGATTGTGACATCTTCGTCGGGATTGCCGAAACGATCGCCAAATGTAGCTGTAACCTCACCATCGTTACCCGCTGTTTCTTCAATATCCTCGACAAAGAGCGTATCAAACGGAAGTGCCTCGAATGTACCGTTCGCAGTGAGAACCGTGTCACCAGCAACGCTAAATTCAAATTCTACATCTGACTGTGCCGTCGTAGATGTAAGTACAAACGTTGCATTCCCATCCGTATCGGTTGTTTGTGTCTTCCCGTCAACCGAAACGCCTGTCCCGCCGGAAACCGTTACATCAGTGTCAATCAGTGGATTCCCAAACCGGTCTCTTATAGTTACTACGTACGTGAGGTTCCCGTCTGCGGGATCATCTGAAATCTCTGTCGTGGCTTCAGTCGGTGTTACTTCCGAGTTTGATTCGTTCGCTTTCGCTGCTTCGATTGTTACTGTTGCAGTATCTACAGCTCCGGTATCGCTTTTCAGTTCAACGTCGATATCGTACGAGCCTGGATCTGTTTCGTTGAACGTAAAGGTCGCCACACCGCTTTCATTGGTAGTCTCTTCCGTCCCTACAGACAACTCTCCAAGATCATCACTGTTTCCTGTGATATTGACTGTTGCACCACTAACGCCGTTATTCAAGATATCAAGAACGTCAACACGGAACTCCGACTCAGCACCTGCTGATGCAGTCGTATCTCGTGCTTCGATCGAGTTCGCATCACCCGAACGGATGGTGATCGTTGTTGTTTCTTGTATTGAGGTGTTGCTTACAACTTCGAACGTTACCTCATAGTCGCCTGCGTCATCTTCCTTATAATCGAATGTTGTTTGACCGTCTTGATTTGTCGTGTTTACTGTACCAACGTCGAGTCCAGAGAGGCTCCCGTTATTTACAACACGTATCTCTTCGTCACTCCCTGGGTTTCCAAACTCATCCGCAAATTCGACAGTTACCGTGCCCGATTCACCAGCACTCTGTGTTGTATCACCAGTAACGATCAGACTGTTTGGTGGCAATGATCCGATCGAGACTGAAACCGTGTCGTTAACCGATTTGTCTGAATCAACCTCGACGTCGATCGTGTATTCTCCCGCAATTTCAATGATTATATTTTCGAATGTTGCATCACCCCTGAAGTTTGTATCTACTTCTTCACCAAGGCCTGCACTCAAATTCGTAATCGTAACCGTTTCGTCAGGGACCCCGTTACCAAATTCGTCTCTAACAGTTGCAGTAATCTCGAATGTCTCACCAGCAGCAATTTCGGTATCTGGACTTGGACCATCCGCAACCAATGAGTCCGGTTTTGCGGCTCCGATCGTTACTGTTGTTGTCGTGTTAATCGAAGGATCATCCGCGAGTTCAAATTCAATTTCGTACGTACCGGCTATCGTCTCGTCAAATCCAAACGTTGCGGTACCATCTACTGTTGTGTTACTTGCACCGACATCAACTCCACTAAGAGAACTGTCAGTAACGTTGATTGTGGCCTCGTCAGCAGGTGTATTTCCGAATTGATCCTCAATGGAGACCGAAATCTGTCCGGATTCCCCTGCAGTTGCAGGGACATCGCTGCTATCAAATGCGGCTGTCTGACCTGGAGTAATTGTTACTGTCGCAACGTCATTGATATCGGTGTCTTCGGCCCATCCGAACGTGACCGCATACTCACCTGCATGTTCTTCTGTGAACGTAAACGTCGCTTTACCCGAATCGTTCGTCCGCACAGGACCATCAAGTCCATTCAGTTTATCAGTACGATTAATGGAGAGTACTTCGATCGAAGCATCCGCTGCAGGGTCACCATTACTCTCTGCTGTGACCGTTATGGTACCTTGTGATCCCGCATCTTCGGTTATATCATCGACAGAGATATTTGTTACAGTGATTGAGTCAACGTCTTCCCACGCAAGCCGCGGATACTGTTCAGTTACTGCCCATATAGAATCAAAATCAAACTCCAACATAGTCTCAAATGGTGAAAACCCAGTCATATTCTGTGTTGTAAGTCCTGTCAGCCCACTAGTGCTGCCAACAACAACCCCACTATCCTGGGTCGTAACCTCAGTATCCCAGTATGATCCCGCAATTGACCCTGCATTTACACCGCTGAATGCTGCAACTCGATCGCCTGACCCACTTACCTCTCCGTTGACGTACGCTTGTTCGACAGTTCCATCATTTGATCCACTGAGTCCACCTGCATCAGAGACGGCAGTAACAGTCGCGGTTGAATAGACGTTAGCAATATCACCAAAGTTCTCTCCAGCCATCCCACCGACGTAGTTCGATCCATCCACAGATCCAGTCACATATGACTCTGTTATCGTTCCGCTATTTTCTCCTGCAATTGCCCCAACATAGTTCGACCCAGAGACATCAATGTCTTCAAACCCAATGTTGCTGACAGTTCCACCGGAACCGATTACCCCAAACACACCAACATATTCAGAATCGGGTTGGTTGATCGTCAACCCAGTGACGACGTGATTGTTTCCGTCAAGCGACCCAGTAAATGGACTTCCGAAGCTGCCGATTGGTTCAAACCCGTCACCATCATTCCAGTCAGCAGCGCCACTCGCATCAAAATTTTCTGTAAGACGGTAGTCTTGATTGAGCCCCGGACCATGTTCGATACACTGCAACTGTGATATGTTCTTAATGAGATAGGTGTCACCGTCAGTATCATGTCCAACCACATCACACTGGGAGGGCCCCGCTTCAACAATCCCGCCTAGTCCCATCACAACGGCGAAAACTAATAATACAGATGTGAACAGTACTAGATTGAGCTGCGCCCGTGAATTCATCCAATCCACCGATCCAGATTTACGTTATCTACTGTTGGTTGGTGGTCAAACGCCCCGAGAAGTCTGAATCCGGTAGGAATCCGTGAAGGTTGATATATCATAATAACGGAGTTTTAGTATAACTGGAACAGATGAGAGAGGCCATTATAAGGTGAGTTCCTCCATATGAAGCGTTGCAGCACCCAACCCTACAGAAATCACTGTACAGTGTGATCGTTATTTTGGAGATTCTCCAGGGTAGAATTGACTTGAATATCCAGTTAGCACTTCATATGAAGGTATCACGTGACCTCCTCCTCGCGGTTGTGCTCGGCATAATCATAGAAACAAACAAATGTTAAAAACAATTGGGTGACCAGCAACCCGATCACGAGATCGAACACACCTAGATCAATCATACTCAGTCAAAAATACTGTCAAGGTACTCACATACTTATTTTCTCTGTATTGTGATCAGCAACACCGCACAAGACTTGCGCACTGTATTCAGCACGATATTCTGAATATCCCTCAGTCATGCTAGACCGCTCAGAGTT
>PUMG01000099.1 GCA_003551265.1 Halovenus sp. | reverse complement strand
CTGCCCGGCGTTGTCGGATGGGCCAGCGAGGGCGAAGGCTTCGGGACAATGGGGATGTTCTACACGGTCAAGCCCGAACACCGCGAGGGCTTCGTCGAGACGTTCGGCGACGTGGGTTCGATGCTCGACGAGATGGATGGCCACCGCCAGACTGCGTTGCTGGTCAACACCGACGACGAGAACGATATGTTCATCGCCAGCCAGTGGGACTCGAAGGACGACGCCATGGAGTTCTTCCGCTCGGACGCCTTCGCAACCACGGTCGATTACGGACGGGACGTCCTTGCCGACAAGCCCAGACACGTGTTTCTGATGTGAGGCTGCTTAACTCAGTTCGCCGACGGTGGTGATAGACGCGGATTCGAGAGCGAACGGGTTTTAGGTGGTCGTGAACTACGACGAGTCAATGAGTCATCCATTCGAGGGCCTGCCAACGACGCCGATGGCGGACGAGCTTATCGACAAGGCGTTCTCGCGGGCGGCACGCACTGGCCGGGCGAAATCCGGCCACGACGCCCAGAACTCGATGCTGCTGACGGCCACCAGCATCATCTCCGACAACCTGGAGAACGTCGTCACCGCCTGGCCCGACTTCGATACCCTCCATCCGTTCTACCGGAACCTCGCCGACGCCATCGTCGGCGTCGATGCACTTCGACAGAACCTCAGCGAAGTGATGTGGGCGAGTCGAAAAGCCACCGACATCCGCTACGAGTACGAACCTCGCATGCGAAAGAGCGAGATCGACGTCGCCCGCAAACACCGAAAGCAGGCGTTTGCCCGCCTCGCTGACGTCGTCGAGGAGGTTGGCGATGACCTCGAAGCGCTGATGCACGCTCGCGAGCAGCTCCGTGTCCTGCCCGATATCCGTCCCGACGAGCCGACAATCGCAGTCGCTGGCTACCCGAACGTCGGCAAGTCGTCGTTCGTCAACGCCGTCACCCGGGCGAGCAACCGTGAGGCTTCCTACCCGTTCACGACGACGCAGGTCCACGTCGGTCACGTCGAACACAACCACATCCGCTACCAGCTCATCGACACGCCTGGGCTGCTCGACAGGCCACCCGAGGAGCGAAACAAGGTCGAATCGCAGGCCGTCAGCGCACTCGAACACGCGGCTGACGCAGTGCTCGTCCTGCTCGACCCAACAGGTGAGTGTGGGTATCCTCTCGACGCGCAGCGTTCGCTCCGTGATGACATCGAAGAACTGTTCGACGTTCCGGTTCTCTCCGTGTTCAACAAACGAGACCGAATCGAAGCTGCATCACTCGATGATGGCAGCTTCGAAGATGCCGATTTCCTGATGAGCGTCACCGAAGGGACGAACGTCGATACTGTGCTCGAAGCGGCTATCGAGGCCGTCGACTACGAGCCAGAGCTTCCAATCGACGAAGGGTGACTGGCCTGCACTCGGCCGGTGAATCTCAGTACCTCACAAAAGTTCGGTACTGATGTTTGGAATACAATGAGGCGGACGGCGATCAAGACACTCCAGTCGCTGACGTCGCCCTGACTTTCACCCTATTTCAATCTGCACATATCGTACCTCTATCTCGACATCGTTTCCAGTCGTCTCATGAACTCGTTCACGTATCTCGGTAGCGAGTCCCGAGACCGTCTCTCCCGGTGGGATTCCCACAGTCACGACGACTCGCTGTGGCTCCTGAAACGGGAGAATCTGCTGGTAGCGAACGTCCACCTCGACGAGTTCAAGTTCGTGTGGGGTGTCGAAGCTCTCGATAGCGGTCGCAGCGTCGTCCTGAATCGCCTCCTCGGTGGATGCACGCTGGAAGGAATCGAACGTGACGCCGCCGAGAAAGGCCGAGAGGATGAGGATGGCAACCGCGAGCGTCACCCCACGTCTGAGAAGGTTCCGGCGGGCCTCGTCACGACGAAACCATCGCTGTGGTCGGTATCCCTTGTACCAGAGTACGACGAGCGAGGCGAGGTTGATAGACAGCACGTTCACGAGCAACAGCACGGCCGACCCGACGCTGACGCTCGGCTGTCCCCACGCCAGTCCGATACCGACAGTGGCGGCAGGAGGGATGAGCGCAACCGCAATCATCACGCCGACGAGTGCCACAGAAACGCCGCTCGTGAGACTGATGATACCGGCGACCCCGGCCCCGATAGCGATAGCTAGCATGAGGAAATCAGGCGCGACGCGCTCGCGTATCTCGGGGACGGTCGTCACGTCCGCGAGCGGCGGAACGAGATGAACGTGTCTGACCACGAACGCGAACAGAAATGCAGCAGCAATCGCGAGCAACAGGCCGAAAACCTGGAGTTTGATGCCGCGGCGGAACATCGCGTTGTCGCCAACGACGGTTCCGACACTCGCTGAGAGCGCCGGACCGACGAGCGGAGCGATGACCATCGACCCGACGACGACCGCTGCCGAATCCAGCAGGAGACCCGCCGTCGCGACGACCGCGCTGACGACGGTCATGATGACATAGGTCGGCATCGAGGGTGCGAGGTCTGCTGCCGCCGAGGTGAGTTCGTCCCGTGCGATGCGGTCCTCGTCTCGCTCTTCGGCGTACTCCTCCTGTAACTCCTCGAAGCGCCGGGAGACGACGGTGTTCGCGGCCAGTACCACGGTGAACGTGTCCTCACCCAGCCCTGCTTCCCTGAGCGTCTCCAACACAGGCTCGACAGCGTTCGTTGGGAGCGGAACGTATGCGATGCCGTCGTACTTCTCGTCGCTTATCTCCTCGGCAACCACGTAATCGAGCTGTTCGTCTTCGAGTGCAGCCAGCAGACTGTCGCGCTTTCCCGAGGGAATCGTGACCTGAACGAGTCGCACATCGAAGATGATGGTGAGGAGAGCAAAATACTTCGGGTCAGGTGAGCTGTTTCAACAGCCAGTCACCGATACCCGCATCGATGTCGAGAAACTCGTGGACGAAGAACTCCAGCGCGTTGATGATGTAGTGAGCGACGACGACCACCACTAAACTGTCTGTGACCACGTATCCGGCCGCGAGGACGAACCCGAGCGCACCAGTGACGATGACGCCGACGCGCCCCTGTGCGCCGTGGCCGAGCGCGAATGCGACCGAGGAGAGTGCCGCCAGCACCCAGATGTTGACGTCGAATCCCGCTGCCGGGACGCCGATGAGCGCCGCTCGAAACAGGAGTTCCTCCGCGAACGCGATGAGCGGCAATACGCCGACAAAGAGGACGACCCAGCCGCCTGCGGACTCCGGGGCGAGCAGTTCGCGAACGTGCTCGTCGTAGGACGCCCCGACAGCGTCGGCCAGCGTCGTCGACATATCGTTCGCTATCCACAGTACTGCACCAAATGCGACGCCGACTACAACTGCGGGCAGGCCGGTGCTGAGCGGGTCGTCTGTGACACCGAGGGCTGCCGCCGGCACGTCGAAGTACCACACGCCAGCCAGCAACACCCCTACGACGAGTCCCTGTGTGAGCGCGACGTTCGCCATCAACATACCCGGCGTGAGAACGATGTCCTCACCAGCGTCTCGTTTCTCCCTGCGATTCGCTGGAAACGCCCCTGCTTCTGACGTTCTGGGCTCCATCTGACCGTCCTCTAACGGCAGTTCGTACGCCCAGTCACTCTCATCGTTTTCGACCGTGATGCTCGCAGTCTCTTCAGGAATAAACCCATCCACGTCCCCGGGAGTGGACGGACTCCTGCTCTCAGAAGTGGATTCATCCACGTCTTCGGGAGCGTACTCCTCGATGGCGTCCTGTGAGAGTCGCGCAAGAACGAGTAACAACAGCGTGAGGACGACTGTGAGCGCGAAAAACGGGGCCCACTGCGTCACAGCTACTGTGGGCTGGGGCTTCCGCTCGGTCCGACTTCGCCTTCGAGTGCGCTGCTCGTGAACGACTTGAGGCGACTGACGAGCGAGTCCTTCTTGCTGTTCTCGGTGAGCGCAATCTCCAGCACCTCCGAGATGTGCGTCACCGGGATGATTTCGACCTGCTCTTTGTACTCGTCTTCTATCATCACGTCCTGCTCGTTGGCCGCCGGAATGATGACCGTGTCCATCCCGGCTTTCGCCGCCGCCTCTATCTTGTGGGTGACGCCGCCGACCGGGAGGACGTCACCTCTGACCGAGAGCGAGCCAGTCATTGCCACGTTCTGACATATCGGGATGTCTTCGAGCGTCGAGATGATGGCGGTCGCGATGGTGATAGAGGCGGAGTCGCCGTCGACGCCGTCGGCCTGAACGAACTGTATGTGGACGTCCTTCTCGGTGAGGTTCACGTCGGAGTACTTCTTGATGATGGCCGAGACGTTGAGGACCGACTCTTCGGCCATCTCCTGCAGTTTCCCGGTTGCGTACACCTCACCTGGGCCGTGTGATGGGGCGACCTCTGCCATGACGGGCATGACAATGCCGCTGTCCTCGCCGAGAACGGCGAGTCCGTTCACGCGGCCGACGACCTCTCCCTCGCTGACGGTAACGTCGTAGTCCTTGCGGTGTTCGATGTGTTCGTCTGCGAGTTGCTGTTCGATAGAGCGCGAGCGCTTTTTGGCCTCCAGCACGTCTCCACGCTCGGTGTAGGGTTTGTCTGCTGCACGGGCGATGTCACCCGCGACACGGACGAGCCCGCCGAGGTTGCGCAGTTCGAGCGTCAACTGACCTTTGCGGCCTGCGCGCCGGCGGGCTTCGAGGACGACCTCCTCCATCGCCTCACGGGTGAAATGCGGGAGTCGACCGTCTTTCTCGACTTCCTGGGCCACGAAGCGAGCGTACTTCCGGCGCATCTCCGGCGTGTCGTCGATTGTATCGTCCATGTACACCTCGTAGCCGTACCCTTTGACACGCGAGCGAAGCGCCGGATGCATGTTCTGCATCGCGTCCATGTTCCCCGACGCCACCATGATGAAATCACACGGCACCGGCTCCGTCTGGACCATCGCACCCGACGAGCGCTCGCTCTGGCCAGTGATGGAGAACTCGCCCTCCTGGATAGCGGTCATCAGCTTCTGCTGTGACCGGATGTCGAGCGTGTTTATCTCGTCGATGTACAGCACACCTTTGTTCGCCTTGTGAATCGCGCCCGCTTCGACGCGGTCGTGACTCGGGGTTTCCATACCACCTGACTGGAACGGGTCGTGACGGACGTCACCCAGCAGCGCACCCGCGTGGGCACCAGTCGCGTCCTCGAAGGGAGCTGTCTGCTGGTTCGCCGTGTTCACCAGCATGTTCGGCACCATCGCGTCACTGCCACGCGACATGTATCGGAAGACGAGATAGACGATACCCGCAGCGATGATTCCGAGCAGAATCTGCTGCATGATGATGAGCGAGTATCCCAGCACGAGGATGATGAGTACCCACATGATAAACCGGCGCATCTGGTTGCGCTTTCGGGCCTCCTCTTTGTGGGCCTCGACGATCTGGTCGCCCTTACCGGAGGGAACGGTCCGAATCTTCGGTTCGTTTCCGTCGTCAGGGTTGTGATAGACGAGGATGTCCTGCAGATCCTCTTTGGGGAGTAACTGGCTCATCGCCTTCGCCAGCATCGACTTCCCGGTGCCGGGCGAACCGATCATCATCACGTGACGGCGCTGTTTGGCCGCCTTCAACACGATGTCACGGGCGTGACCTTGCCCGATGACCTGGTCAACCAGTCTGTCGGGAACCTCGATATCCTCGGAGTGGTCGACCTTGAGCCCGCCGAGGAGGTCCTCCTCCGCGATCTCCTCGTCGATATCCATGTCCTCGTCGACGTCACTCCCGAGTACTTCATCGATAACCGTCTCGTGCTCGTCATCGCTTGCGTCGTCGCTCACGTCACCGTTTTCGTCTGGGGACCCAGGGGTCGGGATATCTGGGTCATCGCGCCAGATTTCGTCCCCGGTCTCCTCGGTGCTCCCAGCGCTCTCGTAGACGTCGCGCTCGCTCTCGGGGGGCGTCGACTCCTCAGACGAGGAATCCGTCGCAGGAGTTCCTCCGTCAGGAGACGGCAAGCGCTCGCCGTCCGCCTCTCGTTCGGTATCCGGAGCATCTCTGTCGTTACTCATGAAATCGTTGCTACCATCCTGAAGGAGGGACTGTTTACTGATATACTTTCTCCCCGCTCTACAGACGTGACACCGACGTAATCGCCACAGGAGACGGGGGTAGTGTGCCTCCGACACCGCCAGCGGTCGATAGCGGGATTTATCAGAGTCCCGGTGTTGAACTGTGTCAATGACTACTCGCGGCCTGCTCATCGGACGGTTCCAGCCGTTTCACAACGGCCACGCACGACTCGTTCGCGAGATTGTCGACGCTGTCGACGAGCTCGTCTTCGGTATCGGGAGCGCTGGTGACTCACACACGATCACGAACCCCTTCACTGCCGGGGAGCGAATCATGATGGCGACGAAATCCATCGAGTCGATGCCCGTCGACACGACGGTGTATACCGTTCCCATCGAGGACCTGAACCGCAACGCGGTCTGGGTGAGCCACGTCGAGAGCATCTCGCCACGCTTCGATATCGCCTACTCGAACAACCCGCTCGTCATCCAGCTGTTCACCGAAGCAGGAGTCGAAGTGAGACAGACCCCGATGTTCGACCGCGACGTGCTCAAAGGAACGGAAATCCGGAGACGCATGATCGAAGGCAGCGACTGGCAGTCGAAAGTCCCTGACGCCGTCTGTGAGATCGTCGACGAAATCGATGGCATCGAACGCATCCAGCGGCTCAGTCGCTAGTGTATCTCCATATGACGAGCGTCTGACGTGGTTCTATGTGGTGTGAGCCCATAGCCCTTCTATGAGCAGTCAATCGCGCCAGTCCACGGGAGTCAACTCGCGAACACTCTGGTGTACGTTCTGTGTGTCTCCCCTGACCGAGAAGCTACTCGCTCTCCAGAGTTATCCCAGCGAAGGGACTTCACACCCCGCAAGTTTTCCGGACTGCGGTGGTCTCACCGTCTGTCCTACCTGTGCAAGCGAGGTGGTCGAACTGCTAACCTGCTGGGAGTCTCACGAACAACCGCCAGTCGATGAGGGCGACTGTATCGGTGACGGCTATCAGGAGACCGTCTCGACGTGTAGTTTCTGTACGGGAAGCAATGTGGAGAGTGCACTTGGAATCGAACTGTATCGGTCTGTCGATGACGAGTTACCCACTTACGCGAACTACACACTCTGCGAGCACTGTCAGTCGGTGTTTGATGAGTTCATGCAGACTGTCCGTCGCGAGTCTGAGCAGTAGTTCACTACAGTTACGAACGATACTCTCTCTCACTCAATTTTTTCTTGAGACAGTGCACCGAGCACGTCTTCGAGCGCCTGCGTTGCGAACGCTTCCTTGCATTCGTCTCTGTCCCCGTCGAAGACGTACCTTCTCGCGTCGACGGTCGAGTTTTGGCTTCCCCACGGTGCGGCGTACGCAACGCCGATATAGACAGTACCGACGGGTTTCGAGTCGGTCCCACCGCCTGGTCCAGCGATGCCGGTTGTCGAGACCCCCCACGTCGTCCCAGCGGTGTCGCGGATACCAGCAGCCATCTCCCGGGCAACAGCCTCGGAGACTGCCCCGTGTTCGTCGAGCGCTTCGCGCGAGACGCCGAGAAGCGCCTGTTTCGACTCGTTCGAGTAGGTGACCACACCACGGTCGAAGTACGCACTCGACCCGGCGACGTCGGTCACTCTCGACGCGAGCAGTCCCCCGGTACACGATTCCGCAATCGCGAGGGTGTCTTCCGTTTCGCTCAGGATGGCACCGAGTCGTTCTTCAGGGAGTGTGGGTGCCGACATATCGGTTACTCTTCCGGTACTGTGGCGAGCGTCGTGATAGCGCGTGGGCTGTTCGCGCTCGCTTGCTGTATCGTGTGGCCGAAGCGTTCGAACCCGGCTTCGCGGAACATCCGGTCTGCTTCGGCTTCGTCGTAAAACAGCATGATTGCATCGGCGGCTTTCTGGAACACTGTCGATTTCGGGTAGTCGGGACCGACGACGAGCACCTGTCCGCCGGGTTTCCCGACGCGTCGGAGTTCGCAGAGCGCATCGACCGGGTTTGGCCAGTACTCGATAGAGCCAGACGACCAGACGACGTCGAACCGGTCGTCGGCGAACGGGAGGCGTTCGGCGTCGCCCAGACAGAACTGAACGGTGCCGTGTTTGCCGAACTTTCTGAACGCTTTTTCGAGCTGGTGTGGACTCTGGTCGAGACCGTAGATGTTCTCGGTGTGCTGGAGGAGTCCTTCGGTGGCGAAGCCGGTGCCACAGCCGACATCCAACACGGTGTCGTCAGGAGTGATGTCGAGCATAGCGATGGCCTCGTCTCGCATCTCCTCGTTCCAGATGAACGGATTGATCCGGTCGTACACGTTCGAGAGGTACCGGTAGAAGATGCGTGCACGTCGTTTGTCTTCGAGAATCCCCATCAGTCGTTCCTTGGTGTACGAGACCAATAAACTGGCGACTTGTCCCGCTTCACACAGGTGTGGTGGCGTCAAAACTCATTTCGCAACTACCAAATAGGCTTTGTTGTTAGAATCAGACGATTGAGGAATGCCCAACCAAGAGGTGTTACGGCGAATCAAAGAGTCCGAAGCAGAGGCCGACGAGATAGTCGCGGAGGCCGAAGAAGAGGCCACAGCGCGCGTTCGTGAGGCGCGCGAGGCGGCCGAAGAGATTCGTGAGACAGCCCGCGAAGAGGCGAGACGCGAGGCCGACGAGCGAATCGAAACGGCCCGGGCAGACATCGACGCCGAGCGCGAGGAGATTCTCGCTGCAGGCGACGACGAGCGAGAGCGACTCCAGTCGGAAGCAGAGGACCGTATCGACGACGTAATCGAGCACACACTCGAGCTGTTCACGGAGGCGGTGCATGCTCAGACCTGAGCAGATGTCGAAAGTCTCGGTGACAGGTGCAAAATCTGTAATGGACGAGGTCATCGAGACCATGCACGACGCACACCTCGTTCACATCACCGACTACGACGGGTCGTGGGACGGGTTCGAACCCGGTGAATCGCTCGAAGGCGCTGACGAAACCTCCAGAACGCTGGTGACTGTCCGCGCAATCGAGAACATTCTCGATATCACCGAGGACGACATCGGTTCGACGGCGTCGGTTGACCTGACTGACGCTGAGGACCGTCTCGAAACGGTTCGCACCCAGGTCAACGAACTGGACGACGAGCGCGACGCACTTCGCAGTCGCCAGCGCGAGATCGAAGAACAACTCGACCAGATGGTCGTGTTTGCAGACCTCAGCATCGACCTCGACCTTCTGTGGGGCTACGACTCGCTCGCGGTCCGCGTCGGTGAGGGCGACCCTGCGATGATAGACGCCGCACTGGCCGAAGCCGAAGATATCGACGCGTTCGAGGTGTTCAGCGGACGAAACAGCGTGGCAGTGTTCGCACAGGAGACCGACGAAGGTGCGCTCGAAGACGCGCTCGTCGGCGTTCCGTTCACCGAGTACGAGGTCCCGGAGCTGTCGGGCGACCCGTCGACGAACGTCGACGAACTCGAACACGAACTCCAGAAAATCGAGACGAAGCTCGAACGGATTGAGAACGAACTCGAAACGATAAAACTCGAGAACGCCAGTTTTCTGGTGGCGTTCGAGGAGGCGCTCTCGGTGGACGCACAGAAGTACGAGGCACCACTTCGCTTTGCGACGACCGAGCGGTCGTTCATCATCGAAGGCTGGGTCCCCACGGAGAAGTACGACGAACTCTCCCTCACGCTCGAAGAGGATGTCGGCGAACGGATACAGGTCGACGAAATCGAGCGCGCCCGATACACGAGCGGCGGACACGTCCACCGTGAACACGGTCACGGTGACGAGCACGGCGACGACGAACACGGAGCTCAGGCAGCCGATGCAGACACCGAAGCAGAGGTTGCCACCGACGGCGGGACGACCAGTGAGGTGGTGACGGTGCAGGACGACCCGCCAGTGGTTCAGAACAACTCCCGGATAGTCAGCCCGTTCGAGGTGCTGACGAAAGCGGTCAACCGGCCGAAGTACTCGGAACTCGACCCCACGCTGTTGCTGTTCCTGACGTTCCCGTTTTTCTTCGGGTTCATGATCGGCGACGTCGGGTACGGGTTGTTGTACGTGCTGATTGGTTACGGGCTGTATGCGAACGTCGACTCGCAGGGACTGCGCGACTTCGGAATGGTCGTCGTCTGGCTTGGCCTGTTCACCATCGCCTTCGGTGTGCTGTATGGCGAACTGTTCGGCCTGCACGTCTTCTACTGGCTGTGGGAGCCGCTGGGCTACGGCGGCGAGTTGTTACCCAAAGGGCTGACCGACGGCGACTGGGCAATCACGTGGCTGCTCGTCGCCTGTCTGTTCGGCTGGCTCCAGTTGAACATCGGCTGGGGCTTCAACTTTATCGAGGAGTGGCAGCTCCACGGCGCGAAAGAGGCGATAATCGAATCCGGCTCCTGGCTGTTGATGCTCAACGGCGTCTGGGTCTGGATCTTCAGCACCCACCTCGCCGGGAACAAGCCGGACTTTCTCGTCGGTGAGGAAGCCGTCTTCAACGAGGCGACCCTCGCGATTGGCTTCACCGGATTTCCGGAGCTAG
>PUMG01000033.1 GCA_003551265.1 Halovenus sp. | reverse complement strand
CTTGCTGATGGAACTCGATGGAGAAGAAGCCCAGCCGGACTGTGAAGCGACCGGCTGTGAACTGTAACATCGGATATCACTCTTGGTTCAGATGCACGCAGGAACGACACAGTCCATGTTGGATGTATTGGCTACGGGAATACACGTCACAGAGATAACTCTCGGCTTCATTTCGCTCCAGAATCTGCTGGACGGGTTGACCGTCGGGATGGTGTACGTCCTGCTGGCAGCAGGGCTGTCGGTCATCTTCGGTGTGATGCACGTCATCAACTTCGCCCACGGTGAACTGTACGCGCTCGGTGCGTACTTCGCCGTCGCCATCGTTGCGCCTCTCGGTGGCGGGGTCGGCTTCTACGTGGCGCTCATCGTCGCCCCGTTGCTCGTGGGTGTCGTCGGGGTCGTCATCGAGCGGTACACGGTACAGCCGCTGTATGGCCGTAATCCGCTGTATCACATACTGCTGACGTTCGGTCTCGTTCTCGTCATCAACGACCTCATCTTCCTGATATGGGGTCCAAGCCCCCGACGGATTGCCCGACCGGAACACCTCACCGGGACGTTCGAACTGCTCGGTGCATCGTTCAGTCGGTACGCGTTTTTCGTCATCATCTTCGGCGGCGTGCTCGCCTTTGCTGTCTGGGCGCTGTTGAAGTACACCCGCTACGGTCTCATCATCCGTGCGGGTGCACAGGACAGACGGATGGTTCAGAACCTCGGTATCCCTATCGACCGCTACTACTCGCTCGTCTTCGGGATGGGTGCCGCGCTGGCTGCTGTCGCCGGTCTCATCTTCACTGCCGGTCGCGGACAGGTCGTCCCCGAAATCGGCTTCGAAATCATCATCGCCGCGTTCGTCATCGTCGTCCTCGGCGGTCTCGGAAGCTTCAAAGGCGCAGTCGTCGGCGGACTCGGCGTCGGTATCCTGCAGGCGTCGATCATCGAGCCGAACTTCCCGCAACTGGAGGGACTGGTCATCTTCATCCTCATGATCGCCGTGTTGCTCCTCCGACCGCGTGGCCTGTTCGGTGTCGAGTTCGAGGAGGGTGGCGAGATACACCGGAAGCGCGACGAACACCAGATAGAGCGCCATCCACAGCGCTCCGATGCCAAAGTAGATGAACGAGCTCGAACGGAGCGTGCGCCCCGCCACTGAGAGCGCGATTCCCGAGACGACGGTCGGAAAGCCCGCGACGGTCATCACCGAGGAGTCGTTGTTTTTGAGATGAGCGAGTTCGTGTGCGAGTACCGCTTCGAGTTCGTCCCCATCCAGCGCGTTCAGCAGCCCTGTCGTGACGCAGATGACTGTCCTGTCTCCCGTCCCTGCCGAGAGCGCGTTCGGTTCGTCAGTGGGAATCACGGCGATCGGGGGCGTCGACATGTTTGCCTGCCGTGCCAGTCGCTCGACGATTTCGTACAGCGTGGGATACTTCTCCCGGTCGACCGCGACCGCTGTCGTCGCGAGGTACGCGATGCGGTCGGCCTGTGAGACGCTGACGACCAGAAACACCGCGAGCAAGCCCAGCACAATCAGTGTCCCTGCCGTCGAGAACAACGCAAAGATCACCGCGAGGAGGGCCGCGTAGCCACCGAGGGTGAGCGCGAGTGCGAGCAGCATCCGCACCTGCAACCGGCGGTCGCTTCTCCAGTCCATGCTCAGTATTCTCTCTGGATTGTCAAAAATACTGCGCCACCGGTTCAATCCGAGAGACCCGTGCCCAACCGTTAATACCCAGGGCTCCCACACCTCCGGTATGGTGCCCTCCAGCGACACTGAAGCCGATGCCGACATGGACACGGATGGCTGTCCGAAGTGCGGACACACCGAAACCGAGA
The DNA here is from genome assembly GCA_003551265.1 of Halovenus sp. Taxonomy (GTDB): domain Archaea; phylum Halobacteriota; class Halobacteria; order Halobacteriales; family Haloarculaceae; genus Halovenus. The sequence goes on along the minus strand of PUMG01000033.1, from coordinate 8,835 downwards.
TCGACGACATTGCGACGACGGGGACCGGTCTCTCGAAGTTCTTCGACATCCAGAACCGCCGGTTCCGGGTCATCTCCTGTACGAACTGTGGCTACTCTGAGCTGTACAGAGGTGGCTCCACCAGCGACATGGTCGACCTCTTTCTGGGGTGAGTACCGTGGTGGGTGTCGTCATCCTGTTCTTGCTCTTCAGTGTGTTTTTCATCGTGATTCTGTACGTCCTCATCAGCGGGGAGACAACCTCGACTGCGGTGGCCGACCGAGGAGATGCAACGAACCGTGCCAAAGAGTTCGGTGGCATCGACAGTCGAAACCACCGGTCTCGTCGGCGAGCGTCCGAAACTGATGGGAGAACTCGGCAGGACGAAACCATCGATGGACGGAACGAAGATGCGGATGGACGAGACGGCCACGTCGACGAGGAGCGGTGGCGCTGAGAGGGATTCGCGTCAATGCTCGTCCCTGTGAGAAGCCCCGGCCAGAACTCATTTGATGTTCCGTCACCAACAGGGAGTGATGACGTTCGACCCACACACGAGTCTGCCCCAGGAAGAGGTCAACGACCGCGTGGACACCGTACTCGAAGAGAACGACGTGGTGCTGTTCATGAAAGGAACCCGGCACATGCCCCAGTGTGGCTACTCCGACCGGGCGCTCCGACTCATCGGCCAGCATCGCGAGGAGTTCGAGACGGTCGACGTGCTCGAATCACTGGACGAGTACCGGGCTGCGCTCGAACGCCACAGCGGGTGGGAGACCATCCCGCAGACGTTCGTCGACGGCGAGTTCGTCGGTGGCAGCGACATCCTTCTCGAACTCGAAGAGCGCGGTGACCTTGGAGAGACACTCAGTGCCTGAGAGATACGCTCACTGTCAGAGCAGGTCGAGATTCGCCGCGCCGGATCCTCCTTCGAGGACAGTCATCTCGTAGCCAGCGGACTCGAGCGCATCAACCAACTCGTCGATGTGGTCGTGACCACGGGTTTCGAGGTCGATCTCTATCTCTGCGTCGTCCATCGAGACGTGTCGTGAGGTCCGGTCGTGCTGGATGGCGTAGATGTTCGCTTCCTGTTCTGAGATGATGCCCACCAGTGAGTCGAGCGCACCCGGTCGGTCGGGCAGGACGGTTCGAACCCGCAGATACCGCCCGGTTTCGATGAGACCCCGGACGATGACCGTCGTCAGCACGTTCATGTCGATGTTTCCGCCACACAGCGCCGGGACGATTGTCTCACCAGGGTCGTACTCGAACGTCTCGGCGAGCAACGCAGCGAGGGCAACCGCGCCCGCTCCCTCTGCGAGCGTCTTGCTGCGTTCGAGCAGCGTCACGACTGCAACGGCGATTTCGGCGTCTGTAACTGTCACGACCTCGTCGACGCGCTCTTCGATGACGCGAAACGTCTTCTCGCCCACCGTCCGGGTTGCGATTCCGTCGGCGACGGTTCCGACGCTATCGATTTCCACGCGTCTGCCCTCCTCCAGCGACGGAACGACGCTGGACGCACCGGCGGCCTGCACGCCGATGATACGGGCATCTGGATTCGTACCCTTCACCGCAGTTGCAATCCCTGCGATGAGTCCGCCGCCACCGATGGGGACGACCACCGTGTCCACGTCAGGCAACTCCTCGACGATTTCGAGTCCGATGGTCCCCTGTCCGGCCATCACGTCCCAGTCGTCGAACGCCGGGAGGTAGTATCTGTTCTGCTCGCGTTCGAGTTCGCGTGCGTACTCGGCGGCCTCGTCGTAGTCGACGCCGTGGAGAATCACCTCGGCACCGTACGCGCGTGTCGCCTCTATTTTTGATATCGGTGCATCCTCGGGCATTACGACCGTCGAGTCGACGCCCATCCGTGTCGCCGCGAGTGCAACACCCTGTGCGTGATTCCCTGCGCTTGCCGTCACGACACCAGCCTCGCGGTCGCGCTCGGAAAGCGTCGCAATCCGGTTCGTCGCGCCGCGTATCTTGAACGCGCCCGTCCGCTGGAACATCTCCTGTTTCAGATATATCTCCGCTCCAGTCATCTTCGAGAACGTGTTCGAGTAGACCAGCGGCGTGCGCCGCGATGTCTCTGTGACTCGCTCGTTCGCTGCGAGAACATCCTCCAGTTCGAGCATAGGCTCACTTCCAGTTGCTCACTGTTAGGGCTACCGGGAGGCACGCCCGCTTGAAAGAAAGCGGAACGTGTGACGTGCAGTCGCGACCGCATCCATGTGATAACCCCCCTTGTACTTAAATCCTAAGATAAATATCAATATCTGAACCGCTATACTGAAGCGGTATATGCCGTATGTCTGACGGTGAGACGACACCTGTCGAGAGACCGGAAGTATTCGAGATGGTTTCGATGCGTTCGGAGACCACTCACAACCCGACCGGCATGGTTTTGAGTATGAGTATGATATGAGTATGTATGGGCGAGAGGACAAAACGACGCGTCGGCGACCGGGGTCAGGTCACACTCCCGAAAGAGCTACGCGAAGAGTTCGACATCGACGGTGGCGACGAGGTAGAAATCCGCAAAGAGTCGGGGAAAATCGTCATCGAAAAACCGGTCACCCGCGAGGATCTGGAAGCCGGATATCGTGCGAGGGCTGAGCAGCTGCGGGCACTCGACGATGAAATGGACGGCGTTTCGCGCGAGGCAGATTCGTCTCTTGGAGATGCTCCGGAGTTGGAGTAGATGAAGGTTCGCCGCGGCGACATCGTGATTGTCGAGCTTGATCCGACCAGAGGATCCGAACAGCGAGGGACACGACCGTGTCTCGTCGTCCAGAACAACGTCGGGAACGAACACGCACCGACGACTATTGTTGTCCCGTTCACGACGTCGTTCGACGATAATTTGTATCCGTTCGAAGTGTTCGTGGGGGCTGACGAGAGTCATCTCCGAACGGATTCCGTCGCGATGTGCAGCCAGATTCGAACTGTATCCATCGAACACCGAATCAAAGCGGTCGTCGGGTCAATTCCCGAAGAGCGGATGAGTGAAGTTGACACCGCACTCCAGTACAGTCTTGGACTACGCGGGTCGTGGTAGTGATTATACCGGTCGACGGAACGATTGATAGTTCTCACACGGCACGGGTGGGGTGAAAAATCTACCACAGATCCCGTCGACCGGTATAGTTCATAGACCAGTCTGGATTCGAACACATTCCTCATCCGCCTGCTTCGGTGCTTCCCCGGTCGTGCATCATCTCGGCCGCTCGCGCGGCCCAGCCGCCGTACTGGAAGCCGACCGCGACGATACAGAACGCCGAGGCGTAGTAGAGGACGATGCCGACGTAGATACCGAACACACCCCAGCCGAGACCGACGCTCGTTATCGCCGAGAACCCGAGGTAGAACACGAGTAGGCTGACTGTCCGTGCAATGAATGGAGTCGTGGTGTCGCTCGCGCCCTGGAGAGACCCAGCGACCGAGGTGTACAACACGGTGAAGGGAGCGGTCACCCCGTAGGTGAAGGCGAAGGCAGCCGCAACCGGGAGCGTGTCTGGGTCTTCGGTGAACAGTCGGGCGAGCGGTTCGGCGAACGCCGCGATGAGGAGTCCGAGTGCTCCCACGGTCAGGAGCCCGAGAGCTGCGGTCGCCCAGCCGTTGAACTGTGCATCCTCAACGTCGCCAGCACCGAGGGACTGCCCGACGACGATGCTCGCGCCGACGCTGAGACCGCGTGAGAGTGGACTCGACACCTGCTGGTAGACCCGCCGGCCTATCTGGTAGCCGGCGTTGACCTCGGCACCGAAAAACAGCAACAGCGCGTTGAACGGGAACTCGATGACCGTCGCGACGAGACCTTCGGTAACCTTGGGGGCCGACACTGCGAGCAACTGTCTGGCGATGACCAGTTGTCGGGGTCGGACGAAACTCGCCTCCGTCCAGTCGGTGGCGATGGCGAGGACGAGTGCTGTCGCCGTGAAGACGTTTCCGAAGGCCGTCGCGAGTCCGACGCCGATGATTTCAAGACGGGGAGCGCCCAGAAGTCCGAGTCCGAGAACGAGCGACAGGACGATGTTGGATCCGTTCGAGACGAGATTGATGTACATCGGCGTCCGGGTGTCGCCAGTCCCCTGAAGCGCGCGTGCACCGACCAGTGCGACGTGTCGTGCAGGCGCGGTGGCGAAGATGATTGCGAGATAGATCCCTCCTTTCGAGGCGACATCAGCCATCTGGTCCTGGTCAGCCCAGATTCCCAGGACAGCAATCGCCTGCTCACCCAGCAGAATACCGAACAGCACGAACGGAATCCCTGCGAGGAATCCGATGAGTACCGCCTGTGTCACAGCCTCGTCCCGGTTGGCCGTTGCCCCGCTGCCGGTGTCCTGGCTTGAGAGGGCAATTGCACCCGCACCGAGTCCGAGCCCGATACGCAGTGGTAACCGGGCGTAGAGGTCGGCGAGTCCGATTGCCGCGACCGCGAGCGGCGAGAACAGTGCTGTGACGAAGATGTCGGTCGTCCGCATGAGCGTCCGCGAGACCTGCTCGACCATCACCGGCCACGAGAGCGAGGCGACTCGCCGCCACAGCGCAAACAACCGGGTGCGGTCGACTCCAGTTAACATCGCTGGTGGTCAGTCATCGTCGTGCTCCGTTGGCGCGGTCGAGTCCTCGACCGCTGTTTCACCATTCTTGTCTTTCGCTTCACTATCTGGACGGTACGCCATGCTGATGCGTTTCCACTTGTTCGTCCGGAACCGCCAGTAGTTGATAGCTGCTGGAATCGCGGTTTCGGCGACGAACGCGAGGTACAGCCCCCAGAGTCCGAGCGCAGGGATGGCGAGCGCGGGCGTACTCACCTCGACTATCGGGAGCGTCACCGATGGAACCGAAAGGCCTGCTGCTCCGAGATACGCCAGCGGAATCGCTGCGCCAAACATCCCGAGGAACTGGCTGACGAACGGGATACGGGTGTCACCACTGGCATCGAGCGGCCCGGCGGACGCGCCTGCCACACCCTGGAAGATGATGGCGAAACACGCCGCATACACCAGGTCTCGGGCGATCGGAATCTCCGGGCTGGTTGCATCCTGGGCGAAGAGAACGACGATCTGTTCGGCGAACACCGCGACGAGTATCGCCGAGACGAGATACGTCGCAACGGCGAAGCGAATGATCTCTCGGCCGTACACCTCCGCCTCGCGCTCGTCGTTCTTGCCGAGTTGCTGGCCAACGAGACTGGAAGATGCGAGCCCAAAACCCCACCCGGGGGTGTTCATCACTCCCCAGATACGACGAGCGATGACGTAGCCCGCAACCGTGTTCTCGCCGAAGATATCGAGGATGCCCAGCATCGGGAACTCGGCGGCTGTCCACACGAGGTTGCGCAACATCACGGGCGTTCCTATCTCGACCAGGTCACGGATCATCCCCGGGTCGACGTACGTTCCGACCGGGGACACAGTGACGGGAAACGCTCCGACAGCAGGGAATCGTCCCCAGACGAGACCGAGCGCAAACGCCGTTGTGACGGCGACGTTCGCCAGCACAGTCCCGAGCGCTGCCCCGGCGACGCCCATTCCGAGTCCGAAGATGAACACTGCGTTCAACACGATGTTCGCGAGGGCACCACCTGCTCGTATCTGCATCGCGGTGAACGCGTCGTCACAGCCAACGAGCGCTCTGCTCCCGACGAGATTCAGCGCCGCGAAGGGGATGCCGAGTCCGATGAACTGGAGGTATGTCGCCCCTTCGGCAATCGCGGCTTCGTTGTTCGTCAGAATCGAGATGAACTGCTCCGGGTACAGCCAGAACAGCGCTGCCAGCGGCACCGTCGACACCACGGCGAGAAACGCACTCGACCGAACGGCACGACCGAGTTCGCCGTACGCTTCAGCACCGTAGCGCTGGGAGACGAGCGCGATTGTCCCACCAGCCACGCCGCCGCCGAGTGAGAACGCCAGTCCCCAAAAGGGCGTGGCAAACCCGACGCCAGCAACCGCAGACGTGCCGACAGCGACGCCCACCATCGCCACGTCGACTGCGCTTTTCGACATCCGTGCAATACCCGTGACGACGCGGGGCCAGGCGAGTTCTGTCGTTTTGACCGCCCGTCGACGGTCGATGAGACCAGCGCTGGCGAGTCCGAGTCCGAGCCAGAGAATAGTCAGTCGAATCGGATTTGGGGTCCGGTCGACGAGCCAGCGGCTCAGCCGACGGGCTGGTGTCACGATGAACGCGACGACCCAGGCGAACAACAACTGCAGTGATGGCGGGAGAGGGGACATTGGATGTGTGGTGTCTGAATCAGCGAAACCGACAGATGCGCTGTTCCGTGGAGCAAAGAAGCCCCAGGGAGGTCCTCGGGATTCTCGGACGTCGTCAGAGATTTCTCGCCGACGGTCGTGACGAGAATCTCGGAACAGGCCCGAGAATCCCTGTCAGTCGTCGAGCGCGTCGAGCGCTTCGTCGAGACTGGGCCGGTCGATACCGTCTGTGAGCATCGGGTCGATGAGTCGTTCGAGTGCCTGCTCTGCGACTGTCCGCGTGTAGGTGTCCTCGGCGGCATCACCCTCGCTGAGGGTTATCTGCCTCGTACGTGCGCCGTCGAGCATCGCGACGAACAGCGCGGCTGTCGCTTCGATGTCGACCGGTTCGAACACACCGTCCTCGATACCGTCTTCGAGAATGCCAGAAACGGTGTTGCGAAGCAGCGTATCGCTTCGCTGTAGTGACGTACGAATTCGGTCGTTGAACGGACCCTGCGAACGCATCTCTAACAGCGCCAGGTGGAAGGAGGCACGGTCGGTGTCCTCCGGTGAGAACACGAAGCGAGCGACGAACTCGACCAGTCGCTCGACCGGTGGTTTCCCCGCTCGACACTCGATTTTCGTCTCGTAATCCGCCAGCATCTGGTCGAGGAACGTGACAAGCAGGTCCTCTTTGGTGTCGTAGTGATAGTGCAACAGGGATTTGCTCTTGTCACACGCATCCGCAATGTCCTGCATCGTCAAGGCAGCGTAGCCGTGGTCACACAGCGCCTGGTACACCCCGTCCATTATTTCATCCGTGACGAGCGGTTCCGCTTCAGTCATTGACTGACTAGTCAGTCAAGCAGCGTAAAACGTCTTGCGGCTTGCTCCGACGACTGCTTCGGGTACACTGTCGTCACGTTATCTCACTGACGACTGCTTCGGGTGTCGCGTCGTCACGTTATCTCACCGACGACCGGAAGTGACCGTCGTGGCGTGATGACTTCGTCGACCTGTGTGAGAATGAGGAGAACCCCGATGGCAGCGAGGGCCGCCGCGAATGCGAACGGAACGACGAATCCCCACGCGACGAGAAAGCCCGAGAGGAGTGGGCCGAAGGCGACACCGAAGCCGAAGGCCATCGTCAGCACGGACAGTGTCGACCCGGAGCGGTCCTTGGGTGCGAGGTCACCGGCGAGTGCCAGCGCGGGCGCGAACACCATCGCTCCCGCAACCCCCTGCAAGAACCGTGCGATGAACATCAACCACGAGTCCGAGACGATACCCCACAGCAGCGTCACATCCGGGATGACTCCCTGGACGAACGTTGTCGGGACGAGCAGAATCGTGCCGACGAGGATGAACGCTTTCCGGCCGTAGAAGTCAGTTGCCCGGCCGATGGGTGCCTGCAGGAATATCTGGGCGAGAACGAACGCCGCGAACTGGAGTCCGAACATCTCGGGGCCCTGGTCGAGTTGCGTGTTGACGATGTCGCCCAGCGTGGCGAACACAGCGATTCCCACAGCCATGAAAAACGAGACGACGCCGAGTGCGAAGACCGGGTCAAGCAGGTTCTTTCCGGTCCGGTCGAAGACAGCGAACCCGCCGATGTCGGTGCCGAGTTCGTCAGGGTCGGCCGGTTCGATGTCGGGGTCACGGATGAGTGCAAGGACGAGAATGAACGCGAGCGTTGCGGTCGACGCCGCGAAGTAAAACGCCGCGTCGAAACCGGTGATAGTCACGCCAGCGAGCGGGACCGTGTAGGGGCCAGCGGCGACGACCGCACCGGCCGCAATCGGGCCGACGCCGAAGCCGACGAGTCGGAACGTGTTGTACGTCCCCATGTTGCCACCGCGGTTGTCCTCGGTTGCGAGGTCGTTGACCAGCGCGACGGTCGTTGGGATGATGAACGCACCCGCCACTCCCTGCAGGACGCGCAACCCGATGAGGTGCCAGTACTCCGTCGCGAACGAGTAGGCGAAACTCGCTGCTGCGATGAGGGTGAGTCCGAACAGAACGAAGATTTTACGCCGACCGGTCCGGTCCGAGAGACGGCCGGTGAACGGCTGAAGCGGGCTGTTGACGAATCCGAAAATGGAGAGGACGACGCCGGTGAGCGCAACTTCAGTCAGTCCGAACGAGTTACCGGTGACGAAGTCACTGGCGATGAACAACGGGAGGACGACGATGAGAAACGAGTTGCCCACCGACTCCGACATACGCGCGAGCGCGAGCGCGAGTACCTGCGGGTTGACGCCGAGAGCCTGTTTCATGGGTCACCTGATGTCTCTCTCCACACCGCCACGGACTGTGCCATATTCTGTGCCTTGGCGGGATGGGTAAATAGAATTGTGATACTGGCGGACGAAAATCTATCAGAACTGATAGCGTCGGTCGTCGTTCTGTTGTGGCTGGGGGAACTGTCCGCCGGTCATCTCCTCGAACGTCATCCCGGAGAGATACTCGTCGTACGTCACGTCGTGAGCCCGCCGGAGGTTAAAATCGAGACGAGCGGTCTCGACGGTGGTCTGAAAGAGCATGTGAATCGCGCGACGAACGAGCTCGTCAGGCTCGTCAGGTTCGAGCGCCACGCTCAACAGCGCGAGTTCGTTCCGTGTCTCTCTGTCGAGTGAGACCGTCATCT
>PUMG01000263.1 GCA_003551265.1 Halovenus sp. | reverse complement strand
CCCCATCAGGAGCGGGCCCTGGACTTTGGAGACTACAGCTTTTACCTGCCGGCCGATCCGGAGCTGGGAGTGGCCAGGGATGTCTTTTTTGATAAGCAGTTGGTCGTAGAACGGAAGGCAAATCTGGAGGAGTTATCCCGGTGCTTCACCCAGGAGCGGGCCCGCTTTGAGGCCGAGCTTATCCGTGCGCAGGGGGCAGGGGCAAAGGTGGTCCTGCTTGTGGAGGGTGGCACTTACAGCCAGTTGGTGGCCGGAGAGTATGACACCCAGTACCGGCCGCGGAGTTTCGCGGCAACATTGTTCAGCTTTATGCATCGCTACAATATCCAGGTGGCCTTTATCCCCAGCAGGTTGGCGGGTAACTACATCTACCACTGCTGCTACTACTGGCTGCGGGAACGGCTGAAATAGAAGTAACAGGGCGCATTACTACTAGAGAAAACTTGAGGTTTGGCAGCTGGCTGGGGAATGTGTTGAAAACCCCGGCTTCAGCTTGCCGCAGGGGTGGGCTTTGGGAGCGAACCTTAGAAAACCTGACTTCCAGGAACAGCTACGAATACCGAAAGGAGGGCTGCACCATGACGAAGAAGCTGGGGGCGGTAGAACAAGCGGTGTTAGCGTACCTGCAGCTATCCCAAGACTGTGGGGGCTGTCGGCAGGCGGCCGACTGCTCCCTGCCGGATGCGGAAAAGAGCTGGCACCGCTACGGCCATCGGGGTACGGCGGTCCTGGGCGAACTCTGCCTGTTCGTCGAGGGCCTGGCGGAGTGCCCCCATAAGGAGGACTGGCTGGAGCACATCAACGACTTTAGCGATACCCGGTACAAGAGCGTCCACCGGGCTGTGAAGGGGCTTGAGCACAAAGGCTGGGTGCAGACGGAGCTGCGGACCCAGAGCTTGCCGACCTACGGCTACCGGTTTCTGTTGGTGCGGCTGGTCCCCGGGCTTGCAGCAGGAGCTTAAAACAACCTGGGATCATCTGGGCTGGCGATGATGACAGCAATAGGACCCCCGTGCTCCCCTGAGAGGCTCACATTTGCCGTATACGACGTTTTGGTTGCTGTAACAGGAAAGGGCTTAAGGAATGCCAGAGACCAGCGGAGAAGAGGCCTGGTGGTCGTGTGCCGGGTTGACAGGGTAGGGCTATCCTTAAAATCAATTGGCTCCACTGCTAGAAAGACAGATCCTCTTTCGTAATGTCAGAAATTCCAGCTATTATAGGACATCTCCAATATTTCTTTAAGCAAATCTATATTATTCGTCATATCCTCCTCAACAAGCTGTAATCGATATGTTCCACGTTTTCTATCGTAGTCAAGAGAGTCGATCTCAGCCTTCTCTATCTTCTCATCTACTTCATCCGTTTTTTCCAGTTTGATAAGTGTTCCTATATGTTTTTTCCTGGGTTTTAAACGTACGAAGTTGTTCACTCTTCCCTTTCTGGCGACACCTATATAATACTTGTTGTATTTAAAATCCAGCGTTTTATCTATCTCTTTCAGTATTTTAAGGATCCTATCCGTCCATTTTACCGTGTCTGGAGTCGCCCTCTCCTCCCAGTATTGTTTGTCAACAGTTTCTAACGGTTCTTGATCGTCATCAATATAGCCAAACTCCAGCTCATCTATGATTTTAGTAAAGGATAACCCTATGGTGTTATCCTCAAGTTGAAATGCATCCAGCTGTATTGCCATAATAGGGATGTTTCCATTCAGAAGCTGTACGACGTTCAGGAACCTGCTTGTGACATCCTCAGCGATCAGAACAGCACAGTGGTCATACTGGGGATACCTCTTCCGTTCTATATCCCAGTATTCGATCGTCCTAATTATATGGCTCTCATCTGTTTTCCCAAGCTGCACTTCCACTTCGTATCTCCGGTTTGTCTCAATCTCCTCAAGCAGAAGATCGATTCTTCCTGCCCCAGGTTGTCTCCGTTCGATATCCCTAACGATCAATTCTCCTAACCCCAGTATCGTTGGGTCATCTTTTATTCGTTGATGGATCAAATCCTCTGTTACTTCAGTCCGTGACTTAAGAGAAATTTTGTTCATGGTTTTAAACTGGTGCAATGACATTCCCCTTTCTCTTAACATATTTACATTTCGATGAGGGTCGGACTTTAGGGCTCGGCAGGGCTATCCCCCAAACCACGACCTGAGCCGTTGCCAGAAGGAGGGGGGGTCGTCTTCCTCTTGCTGTTTTTCGCGAATGGCCTCCATGAGCTCGCGGTCGCGGGCCTCAAGCTGCTTTTCCAGGTCATTGATGCGTTCTTGAAATTGAGCAATGGTTTGGGTAACTTCCTCGTTGATCTCTTCTCGCAGTGCTTGCTTCTGTTGGTTGAGTTTAACTTCCAGCACCTCACCCAGCGCCTCCTGGAATTCCTCTTTACTCACAGGTCGCCTTAAGGGGACAACTTCCATGACGGCTTCTTGGGTATCAATTTCAGAAGCCGGGATAAACCACTTGGGACCGTACTGGGTTTGCTTCTTTTCACCCTGGATCTTGCCTTGTTTTATGTACCGGCGTACTGTCCGGGGGGTAACCCCCAGCATCTCTGCGGCTTCTTTCAGGTCAAACATTGGGGTGGACACGGCGATCAACCCCCTTATCCCTTGTTATCTAAGACTTTATTAGCTGTACCCCGGACAGATTCCTGCCTTGCTTGTCAACCAAGGTCGGACAGGGATGGATCTTTTGCCGGGGTTGACAGAGGGGGTAGGAAAGAAGGGGTTGAAACGGTGTCTACCCCGACCATGCATCCAGTGTTCCGATACACTTACCCTCATATGGGGTACCCATATGTTGTTCGGCAACGACCACTGGGGTCTTAGGGGAAGCCCCCCGCTTCAGCACGTGCTGTGCAAAGAGCATCACCTGCCGCTCCCCCGCCTCAAAGGGAGCAAGCGAGGGACCGCCCTCCAGGGTATAGGTCTGTGACCCAGGATACTGCACAAAGCGCAGGGTATCGTCACGGTAATACAAGGTTTCGCCCTTGGAAGAGAGCACGAAACTGTGGTGAAAATCGTGTTGTTTTGCCGTCTGGTAGCTGTAGGACTCGATATAGCCCTCTTTGCTGACCAGCCCCACGAAGGGGACCGCTTCTTTATTGGTTTCCACGAAACGCTGCCACCTCACGAAGGAGTTCTTCGGCCTGGGCCTTGCATCCCTGGTACTGGCTGCGAAGCGAACGCGGGGTGGCCTCGAAAAGATCCTCCGCAACGGGTTCAAGGTCCTGAGCCGACCGGATCCCGCAGGTACGCATGACCCCGGTAAAGGGGTACTGTTCCTGCTTGAGTAACAAGAACCCCTGCCGCTGGTAGAAATCCCGATCCTGTTCTTCCTCCTCATGGGCTAAAAGCCCCCGGATGAAAGCCGCACGGGACAGAAGTAATCGTCCTCGGGCCTGCAGGGACGCGCGACGGGACTGCCTGCGTTTCTCCTTGATGCGCTTTTGTACGTGCTTTTTTTTCTGGATTCGACCCTCCAGGTCGTTTTGGGCGGCTTCGATGGCTGCTTCCGGCCATGCCGATGGCGGTTCCTGCGTTTCCTCGAGAATCGCTTGCAGGATTTCAAAACGGTGCACACACTGCAGGTGCCTTTCGTTTCGTACATAGTAGCCACAGCCGCCTTCCCCTTCTACCCGCAAAAGACCACCGGGTAGAGGCTCATCGGGGGCGGGAACCCGTTGTAGGAGTTGATGAAACAGCGGCTCTTTATAGGTTAAAAGCCGCAGGCTGTACGGTTTTTTGTCAAAAAGCTCCGGATTGAAGGTAACCGCCCAGGTTTTTCCCGCAAGCGTGAGCAGGTAGGCCCCCTCCTCTTCCGGGTGGGGGCGGAAACGGTGTCCGGTGTGTTCCGAGGTGGTACACAGGGTTTCGATGTGGTCGAGGCTGACCGGGGCCCGTTTGGCGCTCCGTGTAAGCGGGGGCTGGCCCATGTGGTCGTCGATATCCAAATGTTCTGCGGTCTGTGTCTCCAGGGTCCTGTCAATATCGTCCAACTCGGTTGCCATGCGTTCTGCGCGTTCTGTTTTCGGGCTCATGGCCATACGCTGGGTCAGGTCCCGCACACGGCCAAGAATCGGCTGCAGGCGTCCGACAACATCCTCAAACCAGGAGATCCGGTGCCCCAGACGCTTGTAAATATCGGCCTCTACGGTCTCTTCGTAGAAGTAGTGTTTAATCCAGACCTGATCATGGAGCTGGCCAATACGGTCAATACGTCCAATGCGCTGTTCCACCCGCATCGGGTTCCAGGGCATATCGTAGTTGATGAGCACCCCACAGGTCTGCAGGTTCAGCCCCTCGCTGGCCGCTTCGGTACAGACCAGGATCTTAAGCTCCTCACCCCCCAGGAAGGCGGTTTTAATGTCTTCCTTGTTGGCCTCCTCCCATGTGCTCCCGGTCCAGCGTTCACCACCGCGCCCGGAATAGCAGGCCACCTGCCGGCCGTAGATGGCCCGCAGCTTGTTGCGGATGAAGTCCATTGTATCGGTGTACTGGGTGAAAATAATGACCTTGTCCCGCTCCCGGAAAAAGCGGTTGAGGTCAGAGAGTAGGACCTCAATCTTCGATTCGCCTTCAAGCTCCGAAAGTTTGTCCAGAAAATCCTCGATATAGGCGATCTCTTCCGAAAAAAGGGCCAGCTCCCCATCTTCTTTTTCATCCTGCAGCAGTTCGTGGATATCAAACTCGAGATCCTCCACTTCCGTGTCTTCTTCGGTCAGCCAATCGTCCTTGATCTGGCCTTCCAAAAACTGCTTGCGCCGTAGTAGGCTCTGTTCCATAGCGTAGAAGCTGCTGGTAAGGCGCCGGCGGTAGACGGTCATCACAAAGCCCAGCCCCCGGCGTTTTTCTTCGTACTTTTTGTAGAAATCCGTGATATACTCATCAATCCGCTCATACAGGGCCTGTTCGGCCGGTGTCATCGGGATCCATTCCGGTTCCGGTTTCCGCCGCGGCACATTTTCTGCAAGCAGGCCCTCCTCGCGGTAGCGGTGCAGGAGCTGCCGGGTGTTGCGAAAGGAAAAGCGGGTGAGCGGGGTATGCTCCCGCAGCAGGCGCCGCAGGTAGCGCTGTCCTTCGGGACTCAGCTGCTTTAGGGCCGCCTGCCGGCTTCGTTTAAAGGGCAGCTCTTCAATCTCCCGCCACTCGACAGGGCCCAGTCGGTCTTTGGCCTCCCGGGCAAAGTCGGAATCGAGCTCGCCCCCGCTTTCGAGATGATCTTTGAGCATATTGAGCATAAAGTCCCAGTCTATCTCATCGGGCGGGAACCGCAGCTGACGGTAGTAATGGAGGAAGTGTTCCTTAGAGGCCCCCCAGCGTCCCCCCACCCCGATGACCCGCAGTAGGTCCCAGACCTCAACCGGGCTGATCTGCATCGGTGTAGCGGTAAGAAGCAGCAGGCCCTCGGTCCGCTCCTTAAGCTGGGTTAACAGTTCCAGCAGGCGGTTGGGGCGGTACCGGTCCTCCCGGAAGTCCCGCCGGCGGGCGTGATGGGCCTCATCCACTAACACTAGGTCCCAGGGTTTGGCTTTGAGGAGCTCTTCCTGGCGTTCCTGGCGTTTGGCCAGGTGGCTGGAGGCGATCATCACCGGGAAGGCCTCCCAGGGATTGTTGGCCGAGACCGGTGGTTCGTTTCTAAAAACATCTTCATAGCCCTGGCTACCCTTGTAGAGCGGCACCTGGAGCTGAAATTTTTCATACAGCTCCTCCTGCCACTGCCGTCCCAGCGATTTGGGGACCAAAAGCAGGACGCGTTCTACCGTCTGGGTGAGCAAAAGCTCCCGCAGTATGAGCCCGGCTTCGATGGTCTTTCCTAACCCGACCTCATCGCACAACAGGAATCGTTCCGGGTAACGCTCCACCGCCTCGGTTACCACCTGCTCCTGGTGGGGCCAGGGATCGACCGCACTGGTTTTGACCCCCAGCCAATCGACGTCCGGGAAGCGGGGTGCATCCTTAAGGAACTGAAATAGGAGGGCTTCCCGGTCATCGGCCGGCCGTGTTTCGGGTTCCTCCTCTGCAAGCGGGTCCCGAGCCGGGACCTGGGTCGGGCGGTAGGCGAGAAGCTCCTCCTTTACAGCCTGGGGGATCGGCAGACACTTCCAGTCCGGTTCGGTGCCGGTCCACAGCCGCCGGAACCGGAGGCTGGCCTCCCGGAGGTAGGTCTGGCCCTCCCCCCAGGAGAAAAAGACGTTAAACTGCTCATAGTTCCGCCCCCAGCCCTGGCTGGATTCGTTGATGCTGCCACTGAAACCGACCTGGTCACCGTGTTCGTCGGTAAAGAGCCCCTCCTTGGCGTGGAAGTAGTCCTGGCTTTCACGGGCCGAAAGCACCCGCCCTTCCGGGCTTAAAGGGAGCACCACCCGGATCTGAAGCAGGTCTTCAGCCACCATCCAGGCCAGGATCTCAAGCCGGCGTTCCACCACCTGATCGTCCCGTTCGGTCAGGGTCGCAAGCAGGCGGTCGCGGACTGCGGTCTCCAGGCTGTGACCGCGGTGGATGGCCTCTACATCCTTGGGATCAAGGTCCGCTCCCACCAAAAGGCGCATGGTGCCGTCATTTTGGACCAGATGGGCTACCCCTTGGGCCGCCACCGCCAGGCTGACGCTGGAAAAGTAGCCGCTTAAACGATCGTAGCGCTTGGACTCCGAGAGTGCGGGGATATAGAATTCGTGCAGCCGGGCATCCCGGGGGCCGTAAGAGGATTGGAAGTTGCAGTCGCGCAGACCCATCGTCTTATTCCTCCCCTGCAAGCTGGCGTACACTCATGGCCTCATCGATGGTTTCCTCCTCGGTTTCGGGCACCTCCAGGTCATCAAAGAAGGCCAGCCGCATCGTATCGAGAATCGCGGCTTCCTCGCGGACAAACTCCCCCTCGTCCTTAAGGCGCGGGATGGCATGGAGCAGGGCCTGTATGAGGGCCTTAAAGGTCGTATCAGAAAGCAGGTTGTGAATCTCAAGGAAGCGCCGGCAGGCACCGCTCCCGTCCTCTTCATAGAGCAGCATGGCGGTGTGCAGGGCATCGAGCAGGCAGTCAAACTCCTCCCGGTCGGGGTCGACCAGCCCCTTGAAGGTCCTGTCGTCCGGTGTGCGCAGGAGCACAAAGCGGCCGCGCTTGCGGATGACCTTCTTCCCGCGGCTTAAGTCCGTTTCAATATCCAGGTTCATCGACATTGCTAGCTTCCGGGCCTCATCGGCGGGGAACTGCTGGGCGCTAAAGGTATCCCAGGCCATAATGTACCAGTCGGTAATCGGATCAAACTGGATGGCACGTCCGCCCAAAAGCCTCCGCTTGCGCATGGCAAAGATCTCCTCGCGGGCAATATCAAGTGCTGCCTCCGGCTCCAGCGGTACGGGATCGCCGGTGTCCGGGTCGGCCTTGCTGGTGAGTACGGGCCAGTGTTCGGAGATGACCGCCAGGGTTGGGCCGAAGGTGGAAAGCTGGAGGTCGACCCCTTCGATGCCCTGGGCCTGGAATTCTTCAATCGTCTGGCGGACAGTCTGCTGCACCTCCCCGCGGAGGTCCTCCCACCAGGTGCGCTCGTTGCTCGCTTCCCGCTTGCGGCAGACGAGCAGGATGGTGCTGGCGGCCGCATTTTTGCTGGCCTGGTGGAGGCTGTGGCGGCTTTCGGTGTGCACCGGCCAGGAGGCCTGGATGCTGAAGCCGGCCTCGATCAGGGCCTTAGCGAGCGTATTCCAGGCTTCGGTTTGTTTGTGGGTGAACATCACGGTGAGGACCCCATCGGGTCGCAGCACCCGGTGCATCTCCCGGAAGGCAGCGGCCATCTTCCGTTCGTAGTCCTGTTTGGCCAGCTCCTTTTTCTTGCTGCCTTCCAGGTCGGCGAACCGGGCGGGGTTGGCGACCGCCTCCTCGTCCTTGTTGGTGAGTTCCATCTGGAAAAATTCGGGGTGGATATCGCCCAGGGCCCGCTTCATCCACACGTAGAAGAAGTCGCTACTTTCACTATAGAATACGTTGTCATAGTAAGGTGGATCGACGCAGATGGTATGGAGCGAGGCATCGGGGATGTCTGTCAGTGAACTCGCATTCCTCTGGCTGATGATGATTTTTTCGTCAGTTAAGCCAGGGAGGATGTCATTTACGCAATTAGTATATAATGGTTCTGCCAGGTCGCAGATTCCTTCGTAGGCGTCGAGGACTTGTTCCAGAGTCCAGGGCAGAAGATTATGTGCAGCATCGAACTCTGCATGGCTCCATTTGAAGCTAAACTCATGACGATCAAAGGTATGAGTGATTACACCTCTGGAGCTGTGCCACCAAACCATTCTCGAGTTATAATCTGCCGTCTTATCTAACGCCAGTCCCAAGCAGGTTGCAATGGCTTCTGCTTTGGTCGCATCTTCCACGTCTTGAGCGATTTCAGCCTGGATGTCTTTCAGTGTGTCCAGGAATGTACACTGCGCCAGGAGCTGGCGGGGGGAGAACATTTGCCTCCAGGAAGTAATTCCGTATCGCATGGGTTGAGCGGTAGTGTATCCCGGGGGGATGGATTCATTGGGAATGAGATTTTGATACTCCCATGAAGGTAACCGTTCTCTAAATTCCTTTTCCGCGGCTTGAATACGATTTAAATCTTTGGGAGTTGGAGCCCTGAAATCCATGCCTGTATCTTGTTTGATGGCTACGGCGTAGAGCTGTTGCCCTATTCTACCCTCTTTTCCTTCGGTATGTATATATTCTAGGGGAATGGTTTCCCCGGTCCAGGGAGAGCGACCGACACCGCGGCTGACAGTGCCGTCATTGGGTTTGGAGCGACCGGCTTCTTGACCGCGGAGGATTTCAAATCGGCATTCGTCCCAGCTGTCTTCACAGACAGGCCTTACGGCCACGGGATTGCTCCCCTTCCGTAGCCACCAGTTGGGCGATAAGGGGACCGGCTTGCCGGTGCTCGGACAGGGGACCGTACGAGCCCAGAGGTAGGCATGGATGCTGTTTCCTTCTTCCACGGGGTAGAAGTCTTCCAACCGCTTTCTGACCCTATCTGCCCACAGCGCACCGTATTTTTCAATTTCGGGTAGCAACTCTTTCCCGTATTTTATAGGATATTCCAGGGTAGTTTTCAGCAAAATGGCTGCTACTGGATTTAAGTCGTTTGCGTAGGTCCCAATCCCATAGCGCAGGGCCTCTAGAGGGATGGAACCACCGCCAGCCATGGGGTCACACAGATTGATATCCTTGCTATCCCAGGTTTGCTCAAGAAGCTCCCAAAACAGCGTAAGCTTATCCTCAGAGGGTGTTTGTTGGAAGGCGCGTTTATAACCGTAGGGGTTTTGCTTGAGACGGATGTCCTGCTTGTTGGCTTCTTTGATTTTTTCCCTGGCCTCAATGGGATCCCCCAGGATCCCGATCAGGCGTAGGAACCATTCCGCATACGCCTTCTGGTCTGGGAATTTGTCCTTAAGCTCCTCGGGCCAGTCCTCGCTCCAGGCCGGAAGCAGGCCCCCCAAGACAGCTGCCCGGCTTACGGTGAGGGGGCGTCGGGCCCACCACACATGTAATCGATTGGGGGGTGGGTGCTGACCGGTACTATTTTCTCTTCTTGATTCGATTCCCAGCTCCGCCAGCGGCAGCCATTCTTCGCTTAGCACTGCAGGTTTGTTCAACGAAAATCACTCCTCGGAAAATAAAATTCGGAAGGCCCTGCGGGCTCGCTTCCCGTAGCCATTGCGTGAACAGAGGCTGTACCAGTAGTAGGCCTCTTCGTTGCTCATCTGGCGTACTGTGTCGGTGAGTTCATCAATTCGCCGTTGCTTCCGGAGCGGTTTTACAACCATAAAAAGCAGGCCCAATTTTACGCCCCGTTCCTCTTCCAGCCGGTAATTGTTGGGTTCGGTTAGAGTCTCAACTTCACATCCCGAATCCCGCAGAGCTTTTATCACGCGGTTGCGGATGCGGCGCAGGGGAAAGCCCCACAGCCGGGCCACCCGTTTGGGTTCCTTGTTGTCTCGGTCCCCGTTGGCGGAGAGTTGAAAGAGGGCGACTCCCAGGTCACCAGTGTCTCGTTCGAAGACAGTCAGCTCGAAGTTCTTATCGTCGGGTTTTTCGTACATGGCAAGCTGGGAGTAGATCCTACGCATCGGCTCCGTCCTCCCGGCGTTCGGCCGTAAGCTGGATTGTGCCCAGATCCATGTCGGTAATGACTTCACGGATGGTTTGAAATTCTGTATCCTGCACCACAAGTCCGTTAGGGTACCGGAGCTGTAAGATCATCGTCACCCGTACCTCCGAGGCCTCCCGACCTAAGGGCTCTGTCACCTGTTTGAGCCGCTGGTAGCGCTCCCAGGGTCCGCGGAATACAACCTCCAGGGAATCACCGTCGGCAAACTCGGCCAGCATCTCCTTTTCAATCGTGAGGTCCCCGGTGTTGAGCTGGGGGATGGACAACCCCAACCGTTGGGCATCCTCGATAGCCCCTCGGCCGCGGCCGTCCAGGCGAATGCAGAGCTCCTCCAGCGTGTCTACCTCCTGGTCGTCACAGAGGTCCTCTATGGTCTGAAAGGCCTGGTTGGGGACCCCTTCTGTCTCCAGCGGCTCCCAGGTAGGGGTGGGGATAACGGGTGTAGGTTCGGTTTCGCCAATGGTTGTCCCGCCGCCTCCAGGGCCTTCGTGATCACAGATACAGCTCTCGAGCGGCTGATTACAATGCGGGCAGGTCTCCTCAGGATCTTCT